>NZ_BBXH01000013.1:0-192520 GCF_001010305.1 Comamonas sp. E6 | reverse complement strand
TTGAAATCGCCAAGGCCGAAGGCGCGCGTCTGGCGGCCGGTGGCGCCCGCGTCGCCTGCCACACGGGAAGCGGCAAGCAGGGCTACTACATGGCGCCCACGCTGTTCGTGGACACCGAGGCCGGCATGCGCATCAACCGCGAGGAAGTCTTCGGCCCCGTGGCCAGCGTGATCCGCGTCAAGGACTATGAAGAGGCCCTGGCCATGGCCAACGACACGCCGTTTGGCCTGTCGGCCGGCATTGCGACCACCAGCCTCAAGCACGCCACGCACTTCAAGCGCCACAGCCAGGCCGGCATGGTCATGGTCAATCTGCCCACGGCGGGCGTGGACTACCACGTGCCGTTTGGCGGTCGCAAGGGCTCAAGCTACGGCCCGCGCGAGCAGGGCCGCTATGCCCAGGAGTTCTACACCACGGTGAAGACGGCCTATACGCTGGCGTGATGCGCTGGCCTGAGCGAGATCGTTGATTGTTGCTTCTCTTCTGCCGGGCCTTGGGCCCGGCTTTTTCATGGCACGGTGGCGATCAGCCCAGCAGCGCTGCCCTGATGGTCTTGACACCGTCGGCGTTGTCCCAGACCCCTTCTTCCAGCGCGTCGTGAATGGTCTTGTCCAGCGCGGCGGCCAGCTGCTCGCGTGTCTGGGCAGCCTGGGGGCTGGCGTCCAGCACGATGCGCAAGGCAGTGGCCAGTGCCGTGATCTGGGCTGTGAGATTGACGACGGTGGTGTTGGAGCTCATGAGTCGGTCCTTGAAAATGCGATGAACAGGGCAGCTGTGCGGGGTGTCCAGCTGTCAACGGCCTTCAGTGTCGCGCGGGTCGATACTGCTGTTAACGTATCAACAATGAGCAGCGGCCGCGAAGATCTCGCCTGGTTTCAAGGGTGGATAGTCTTCAGATGCTTTACGGTAAAGCACCGGCAGCTACTGTTTTTGAGAGTTCTATAAGACAGGAGAGACAAGAGCATGAGTCTGAAGAGAGTCTGTATCTATGGTGCCGGAGCCATTGGCGGTTGGCTTGGCGTGGCGCTGGCCAAGGCCGGCTGCGAGCTGAGCGCCGTGGCGCGGGGCCAGACGCTGGCTGCGCTGCAGCACAACGGCCTGACGCTGGTGCATGGCGAGGAGCGTGAGACCGTGGCCGTCAATGCGCAGCAGGACCCGGCTGAGCTGGGCGTGCAGGATGTGGTGGTGATTGCCGTCAAGGCGCCGTCCATGCCCGATGTGGCGCGTGCCGTCGCACCGCTGATCGGCCCGCAGACCCTGGTGCTGACCGCCATGAACGGCGTGCCCTGGTGGTTTCTGGCCGGTGGCGTGGATGCCAGCCTGCGCGGCCTGCAGCTCAGGACAGTGGATCCGCAGGGCGAGATTGCGCGCGCCATTCCCACCGAGCAGGTGCTCGGGTCGGTGGTGCATGCCAGCTGCTCCCTTGACGCTCCCGGCGTGGTGCGCCGGCATTTCGGCAACAGCCTCATCGTCGGCGAGCCCATGGCCCAGTCCGGCGATGCGCCCACGCCGCGCCTGCTGGCGCTGGCCGAGCTGCTGCGCGCGGGCGGTATCGAGCTCAGGCTCAGCGACAACATCCAGCGCGACGCCTGGTACAAGCTCTGGGGCAATATGACCATGAACCCCGTCAGTGCGATCACGGGCGCGACCACGGACAGGATTCTGGGCGATGAGCTGGTGCGCAACTTCATCACGGCCGTGATGCTGGAAGCCCGCGAAATCGGTGCGCGCATCGGTCTGCCGATTGCCGACAGCCCGCAGGACCGCCATCAGGTCACGCTCAAGCTGGGCGGCTTCAAGACCTCCATGCTCCAGGATGTGGAAGCCGGCAAGCCGGTGGAGCTGGATGCCCTGGTGGGCGCCGTGCGCGAGATGGGCGCCATGTGTGGCATGAGCACGCCGTTCACCGATGCGCTGCTGGGACTGGCGCGGCTGCGCGCGCAGCAGCTGGGCCTGTATCCGGTGTAAGGCGGTGGCGGGCAGGGCGGTCTTGGGCCTAGACTAGTCGGCATGAGCACCACATCTACCCAGACCGCCACTCTCAAGTCCGCCCCTGCGCAGGACAGCCATTGGGCCACGCTGTGCGTGGTGACCACCACAGTGGGGCACTCGGCCGAGGCCGAGGACATGGCGCGGGCGCTGGTCGCGGCCAAGGCTGCGGCCTGTGTGCAGACCGAGCGCATCACCTCGTATTACGAGTGGGACGGCGTGCTGCAGACTGCCCCCGAATGGCGTTTGATCTGCAAGACCTTGCCCGAGGCCCTGCCGCGGCTGACGCAGCTGCTGCGCAGCCATCACAGCTATGAGGTGCCCCAGATCACCATGCGCACCGAGCGCTGCCTGAACGACTATGCCAAATGGCTCAAGCAGCAGGTGCAGCTCTGAAGCCCGAATAAAAAAGGAGCGCCTTGCGCGCTCCTTTATTAGGTTTCAGTACTTAATCTATCTGAAAACTTGATAGATAAAGTGCTGGCAGCTATGGTTTTTGTGCTTCAGGACAGCAGGGCCTGGGCGAACTCGCGTGCGCTGAAGGTTTCCAGATCCTCGATCTTCTCGCCCACGCCGATGAAGTAGACAGGCACGGGGCGCTCCTGCGCAATCGCGGCCAGCACGCCGCCCTTGGCCGTGCCGTCGAGCTTGGTGACGATCAGGCCCGTGAGTTGCAGTGCATCGTCGAAGGCGCGCACCTGGGTCAGGGCGTTCTGGCCGGTGTTGCCGTCAATCACCAGCAGCACCTCGTGAGGCGCCGTGCCGTCGGCCTTGCTCACCACGCGCTTGATCTTCTTGAGCTCTTCCATCAGATGCAGCTGTGTGGGCAGGCGTCCGGCCGTATCGACCAGTACCACATCCTTTTTGCGCGCTTTTCCGGCTGAAACGGCATCGAAGCTCACGGCGGCGGGGTCGCCACCGTCCTGGCTGATGATCTCCACGGTGTTGCGATTGGCCCAGACGCCCAGCTGCTCGCGCGCGGCGGCGCGGAAGGTGTCGGCGGCGGCCAGCAGCACGGACTGCTCGCCGTCGGCCAGATGCTTGGTCAGCTTGCCGATGGAGGTGGTCTTGCCCGCACCGTTGACGCCGGCCACCATGATGACGGTCGGTGTGTGCTTGCCGATGGTCAGCGGCTTTTCCAGGGGCCTCAGCAAATCGGTCAGCGCATCGGCCAGCAGCGCCTTGACGGCGGCGGGCTCGGTGGTCTTGGTGTCCTTGACGCGGCGCTTCAGGTCTTCCAGCAGATGCTGGGTGGCCTTGACGCCGGTGTCGGCCATCAGCAGCGCGTCTTCCAGCTCTTCATAGAGCCGGTCGTCGATCTGCGTGCCGGTAAAGACGGTGGCGATGCTGGAGCCGGTCTTGCGCAGACCGGCTTTCAGCCGTTCCATCCAGTTTTGACGGGAATTTGGGGCTTGCGGCTTTGCGGTAGGCTCGGGGGCTGCTACAAAATCCTGAGTGGCAGGCTGATCTTCGGCGGCCTTGGCCGTCGCGCCGCCACCAAAGGGCTTGCGCCACCAGGAGCTGCTGCCGTTTTCGGCAGGCGTATCCTGTGTAGCTGGCCCGGTTTGCGGGGCAGGAGCGGGCGCCGCGGCTGCCTCGGCAGCGGGCGTGGTGTTCACTGCATCGGGTGAACTGGGCTTTTTCTTGAAAAAACTGAACATTGGCGGGTTTTTAGAATCGCATCATTCTATGAAACATGTACGCGCACTCCATGTACTGGGCTTAATGGCCTGTTTGAGCGCTGGGGCAGCCTTGGCTGCGCCGGGCGCATCGTCGCAACCTGTGCCTGCTGCCGCCACGGCGGCCGCGCCGCAAGTGCAGCAGTTCACACTGAAGAACGGCATGCAGCTGATCGTGCAGCCCGACCGGCGCGCGCCCACGGCCGTGCACATGGTCTGGGTGCGCGTAGGCTCCATGGACGAGGTCGACGGCACCACGGGCGTGGCCCATGCGCTGGAGCACATGATGTTCAAGGGCTCCAAAAGCGTCAAGCCCGGAGACTTCTCGCGTCGCGTGGCGGCGCTGGGCGGCCAGGAAAACGCATTCACCTGGCGTGACTACACGGGGTACTACCAGCAGATTCCGTCCAACCGTCTGGAAGACGTGATGAAGCTGGAGTCCGACCGTTTTGCCAATAATCAGTGGCCGGACTCCGAATTCAAGAAGGAAATCGAGGTCATCAAGGAAGAGCGCCGCATGCGCACCGACGACCAGCCGCGCGCCATGCTGATGGAGCAGCTGATGGCGGCCACCTTCATGGCCTCGCCCTATCGCCGCCCCGTGGTGGGCTGGATGAGCGATCTGAACTCAATGACTCCCGGCGATGTGCGCGATTTTCACAAGCGCTGGTATGTGCCTGCCAACGCCGCCGTGGTCGTGGTGGGGGACGTGAACGTCAACCAGGTGCGAGCCTGGGCCGAGAAGTATTACGGCAGCATTCCTGCGCGTGCCCTGCCGCAGCGCAAGCCGCAGACCGAACCCCGGCAGATCGGCGTGCGCCGCATCGAGGTCAAGCAGCCTGCCGAGCAGGCCTTTATCGCCATGGCCTATCGCACCCCCAACCTGAAGAGCGTGGACAAGCTGCAGGTCGAGGACAAGGACGCGCTGGCGCTGCTGGTGCTGTCCGCTGTGCTCGACGGTTATGACGGCGCTCGTCTGGAGCGCGCCCTGGTACAGGGCGAAGGCCAGGCCAACGGCCGTGTGGCCGATAGCGCCGGCAGCTCGGCCAACATCATGGGGCGCGGGCCCAGCCTGTTCATGCTGACCGGCGTTCCGGCCCAGGGCAAGACCGTGGCCGATGTGGAGGCTGCGCTGCGTGCCCAGATCAAGAAGGTGGCTGATGAGGGCGTGCAGGCCGATGAACTGGAGCGCGTCAAGACGCAGTGGATGGCCTCCAACGTCTATGAGCGTGATTCCGTCATGGGCCAGGCCCAGAACCTGGGCAATTACTGGATTCAGAACATGCCGCTGGATGCCGAGGACAAGCTGCTGGCCGAACTGCGCAAAGTCACCTCTGACGATGTGAAGGCCGTGGCCGCCAAATATTTTGGCGACGACCAGCTCACTGTCGGCACCCTGGTGCCTCAGCCTCTGCCGGCGGGTAGCAAGCCCCAGCGTCCCATGTCGGGCAAGGCGGATGCAGACAAATCCATGCACTGAGCGCAGCGGAGAAACATATGAAAACTATGAAAAAGATAGCTGCTGGCGCTTTTGTGGTAAGCTCTGGAATGGGTTTTCTAACCCAATCTGCTTGGGCCTTGCTGCCGATAGAGCATTGGACCCAGCCCAGTGGCGCCCAGGTCTGGCTGGTGCAAAGTCCTGGCATTCCCATGGTGGATGTGCAGGTGGACTTCGACGCCGGCAGCCGCCGTGATCCCGAGGACAAGGTGGGCCTGGCGACAGCCGTGGCCATGATGTCCTCCAAGGGCATCAAGGCGGCAGGCGATGCGCCTGCGCTGGATGAAAATGGCCTGGGTCAGGCCTGGGCCGACCTGGGCGCCAGTTTTGGCGCCAGTGCGGGGCGTGACAGCTTCAGCTACGGCCTGCGCACTCTGACCGAGCCCAATCTGCAGCAAAAGGCCGTGGCCCTGGCGGCGCGCCAGATCGCCTCGCCAAGCTGGCCCGATGCCGTGTGGCAGCGTGATCGCGAGCGCTGGAGTGCCTCCATCAAGGAAGCCGACACCCGTCCCGGCACCGTGGCCTCCAAGGCATTCCGCAAGGCCGTGTTCGGCAGCTCGCCCTATGGCTATCAGACCACGGTCGACAGCCTGGGCCGGATCGATGTTTCGGCCATGCAGGATTTTCACCGCAAGCTGATTGCCGCCTGCCGCGCCAAGGTCAGCGTGGTGGGGGCGGTCAATCGCCAGCAGGCCGATGCCATGGTCAAGCAGTTGCTGGGGCCGCTGCAGGCCACCAATGGCAACGACTGCCCGCCGCTGCCTGCCGTGGCCAAGGTGCAGGATCTGCAGCAAGCCAAGGTCGAGAACATTCCGTTCGAGTCGGCCCAGGCCCAGGTGCTGATCGGCCAGCCCGGCATTGCGCGCAACAACCCCGATTTTCTCGCCGTGATGGTGGGCAACCATATCCTGGGCGGCGGCGGCTTCACTTCGCGACTGATGGAAGAGGTGCGTGAAAAGCGGGGCCTGACCTATGGCGTCTCCAGCGACTTCTCGCCGGGCCTGGATCGTGGCGCCTTCATCATAGGCCTGCAGACCCGGCCCGATCAGGCGGCCGAGGCGCTCAAGGTCTCGCAGGACGTGTTGCGCAAATTCATTGCCGAAGGTCCTAGCGACAAGGAACTCAAGGCGGCCAAGGACAATCTGATCGGCGGCTTTGCATTGCGCATAGACAGCAATCGCAAGCTGCTGGGCAATGTGGCCAACATTGCCTGGAATGGCCTGCCGCTCGATTATCTGGAGCACTGGACCGATCGCGTTCAGGCTCTGACCACCAAGGACGTGAAGGAGGCGATGCAGCGCATGGTTCAGCCCGAGCGCATGGTCACCATCACTCTCGGAGCCAAGCCATGAGCCGCAGCGCCATCAAGCTACACACCCCCGCAGGCCGCAAGGCGCTGGACAAGATGATTCACGAGTCCGAGCGCAAGGCGCAGGAGCTGGCGGCCAGCCGTCCGGCCCGCCCCGGAGCCAAGGCTGCCCAGCCTGCCGCCGCCAAGCCGGCGGCCACCGGGGCTGGTGAAATCCGCATCATCGGCGGGCAATGGCGCCGCACGCGCCTGGTCGTGGCGCAAAAGCCCGGTCTGCGGCCCACGCCCGATCGCGTGCGCGAGACCCTGTTCAACTGGCTGGGCCAGGACTTGAGCAACTGGAAATGCGTCGATGCCTTCGCGGGCACGGGGGCGCTGGGTTTCGAAGCCGCATCGCGCGGCGCCAGCAGCGTCATCATGAACGAGCAGGATGCAGCCCTGGTGCAGCAGCTGCAGCGTCTTCAGCAAAAGCTCGATGCCAGGATGGTCAAGGTGCAGCGCGGTGATGCGCTGAGCTGCCTGAAGACCGTGGCGGGCCAGGATCTGATCTTGCTGGACCCGCCATTCGGTCAGACCGAGCTGTTCGAGCCCGCGCTCAAGGCCGCCACGGCGGCCTTGAATGATGGCGGCTTCATTTATCTGGAAGCTCCCGAAGCCTGGGCCGAGGACCGCCTGCTGGAAATGGGGCTGGAGCTGCACCGCTATCTGAAGGCCGGCGCCGTCCATGCGCATCTGCTGAAGAAGCAGTAAAGCCTTGCGGCCGAACCGGGAGCTGCTGGCGCTTCGAGCAGAGGCGCCAGCAGCTCTTTTTTGCATGGCTCAGCGCTGTGCAGGCCTGAATGCATAATCTCTTTACGCTGCACTGCAGCAGCCCTCACCCTCATCAAGACCCGCAGGAGAGAGATAAGCCATGAGTCAGGACCTGATTGCTGTTTACCCCGGAACCTTTGACCCGATCACCCTGGGGCATGAAGATGTGGTGCGCCGGGCTGCACAGTTGTTTGGCAAGGTCATCGTGGCCGTGGCGGCAGGCCATCACAAAAAGACGCTGTTCACGCTGGAAGAGCGCATTGCCATGGTGCGCGAGTCCTGTGCCAATTATCCTCAGGTGGAGGTGGAGAGCTTTGACGGGCTGCTCGCGCATTTTGTGCTCGCGCGCGGCGCCAAGGCCATGGTGCGCGGCCTGCGTGCGGTGACGGACTTCGACTATGAGTTCCAGCTTGCCGGCATGAACCGCACGCTGATGCCCGAAGTGGAAACCGTGTTCCTCACGCCCAGCGATCGCTATCAGTTCATCAGCTCCACCTTTGTGCGCGAGATTGCCACGCTCAATGGCGATGTGGACAAGTTTGTTTCCAAGGGCGTGCATGAGCGCCTGATGGTCAAGGTCGGCCGCAAGGCCTGAGCTTTCAGCCTCCCTGGCTAGTCGCCCTGCTGCGATAGCTGCTGATGGTCTCGTGGACGAAGCGCAGCTTGTCCCAGGCCGGGCCGGAAATGGCAAACGGATAGGCGTCGCCATGGCCCAGGCTGCGATTCAGGCTGTTGTGCAGCAGGGTCAGCGGCACCCACTGGGACTGCATCACCGAAAAATCGGGCGGCACCGGCCCCAGCGGGTTTTGAATGAGTTGCTGGCCCGTGCTGGGGATGTCCGGCACGGTAATGCAGGTGCCGTAGCTGGCAGCGGTCTCCAGCAAGTCCACCATGTGCAGATAGTGAGCCCAGGTTTCGGCCCAGTCCTCCCAGGGGTGTGAGGTGGCATAGGCGCTGATGAACTGACCGCGCCAGCTGTTGTCCAGAGGGTCCTTGCCGTAATGGCGCTGCAGAGCCTGGGCATAGTCCTGATTCTCATAGCCAAACAATGCCCTGAAGCGCTCCAGATGCTCGCTGTTGGCTATCAGCTGATCCCAGTAGAAATGTCCCGATTCGTGACGCAGATGTCCTATCAGCGTGCGATAGGGCTCGTGCAAGGCCTGGCGGCGTTTGGCACGTTCGTCGTCGTCTGCCTCGACCACGTTGAGCGTGATCATGCCGCTGGCATGGCCGGTCATGACGGGATTCTGGCCGGGCAGGTCTGCGAGCAGGGAAAAGCGCGGCTCGGCCACGCGGTGCCCATGAGGGTCCAGCAGGCCCAGCCTGGCCAGGGTGTAGAACAGCCTGCGCTTGGCGACCTCGATCTTGGCCCAGCGCAGCTCATTGGCGGGATCGCTGCCGTTCGGCAGCCATTCGGTCTGTCGGCAGGAAACGCACAGCGGCTGCGGGTCTGAGGCCTCAATCGCAAAATTGCACAGGCTGATGTTGTGTCGGTGGGCGCAGGCGCGGTAGCGTGTGTCGGGACCCCCGGCCGGGGGCAGAATGCCCACGCGCAATTGGTCGGGCAGGAAGGCCTGGCTTGCTCCGCAATGCACGCATTGCAGGCTTTCAAAATAGATCAGGTGGCCGCAGGCCTCGCAATTGAAAACTTGCATGCGGACACTTTAATGGCGAAGTCAGCGACCCGGTTGTAGGAAAAAACAAAGCCAGCTCAAAAGCTGGCTTTGGGGCTGGAAGTGCAGCCCTCGGACAGGGCTTTGCCTCATGCGGGCAGATCAGGGTCTGACCACGATGCTGTTGCGCACTTCGCGCACATGCTTGGTCGTGCGGGCAATTTCGCCGGCACGGGCCTTTTCTGCTTCGGATTTGGCAAAGCCCGACAGCTGCACGGTGCCGTTCATGGTTTCGACGCTGATGGCGGTTGCAGAGACATTCTTGTCCTCGGCCATCTTGGCCTTCACCGCAGTGGTGATGCCGGCGTCATCCACATAGGAGCCCACAGTCTGCTGGTCACGAGCCACCGAACAGGCTGTGGTTGCCAGCACGGTCGTTGCAGCGACCAGACTGAAAGCCAAAGCGCGAGTCAGATTCTTCATATGGTTCTCCCTTGGTTTTGAAAAGGCGCAAAGAACGCTTGCGAAAAACGGCTCAGAGTGAATTCCTGCTCACTTCCTGCGCGAGCGGCCCAGAAAGAAAGCCGTCGCCAGAGCCGCCCCGGTCGCCGCGGCGATCAGCACGGAGCGTCCGGGTTGTTCGGACACATACTTGGTGGTCGCATCCGCTGCGGTGTTGAACTGACGGCGTGCGCGGTGCGAGCTGTCGGCCCAGAAGTTGATACTGCGCTCGGCCAGATCCTGTGCCCGGTTGGCAAGGTTGTCGATCAGCGGGTTTTCGCTGTCGTCGATATTGCGTATATGACGCCCTGTGGAGTCGATGGCCTCGGAGGCTGTGCGCCGTGCGCGGCGTGCGGCGTCATGAACCTTGTCGGCGACGTCCTCTGCCACGTCCTGAGCTTCATTCACCATTTTCTGGGCGGCCTGCTTGCCGGAGTCCGTTGCATCTTCAGCGGCATCGGCTACCTTGTGGGCCACATTCTGGGCGGATTGGGCGGCATGCTTTGCCGATTCCTTGGCATCGGCAGCCAACTCCTTGGCAGCGTCCTTGAGATCTTCAACCGTGTCCTTGGCGTCTTTTACGGCTTGGCTCATTGTTTGGAACTCCCTGAAATCTAGAAATTATCGTGACAGCGTGAAGTAACGCCAGTCTTCGTAACCCGGCCTCTCGGAGGCAGAAGCTGAGAGCGATCATGGCGAATACTGGTGGTTTGCGCAATGTGCCGGAACAAAGTTCTACACATTTGGCGCCAGTGCTATTTCTTCACGAGGCCCATCAGGAAGGTGATGACGGCCATGACCAGAAACACGAAAAACAGAATCTTGGCGATACCTACGGCGCTGGCCGCGATGCCGCCGAAGCCGAACACTGCAGCGATCAAGGCAATCACCAGAAAGACAATGGCGTAGTGCAACATGGTTTTCTCCTATCGAATGCAGGCCGACAGGCATTGCCGTGCGGCCATGTATTGAATGTAGAGAACTGAGCAGCCCAAGCTTGACGGTGAGCTTCTGTCACCAGGGTCGGGGTATTTAGGGACAGTCATGTAGGACTGCGTTGACATGTGCGTCCAGTTCAGGTGCTTGCCATTGTCAAAGGAATGACTGCCGAGATCGTGGTTCCCTTGCCGAGCTGGGATGCCACGGTAAGCCTGCCGCCGACAGCTTCAACGCGGTGTTTCATGCCTGCCAGTCCATGGGAGTTGGGGCGCATGCTGGCCGTCTCGAAGCCTTGGCCATCGTCCTGGATCTGCACGGCCACATAGGTGGGATAGTTGTGCACCGTGACGATGACATGGCTGGCCCTGGCGTATTTCCCGATGTTGGTGAGCGACTCCTGTACGACGCGATAGACCGTCAGCTGCGTGGATTCAGGCAGGTCCACCTGCTCCAGGCTGCATTCCACCTCGATGTTGCTGCGTTCACCGAATTCCCGGGTCAGGATTTCCAGCGCGGTGGTCAGGCCCAGGTTGGAGAGAGAAGAGGGTCGGAGGTCTTCAATGATGCGGCGTTTGAGTGCAATTCCGCTGTTGAGCGTCTCGATCAGATGGGTGATGCGTTCGGAGACGTCGGGTGTCGAGGTGTCGATCTTGGACTTGAGGCGCGCAACGTCCAGTTTCGCGGCGGTCAGCAGCGAGCCCAGTTCATCGTGCAACTCACGTGCCAAGTGCGCTCGCTCATCCTCGCGTACCTGCTGCAAATGGGTTGCCAGCTCGGTGAGGGCCGCTGTGCGGTCGCGAACGACTTCCTCCAGACGATTGCGTTCATCGCGCTGAATCTCCTGCTCGCGCTGATGTGAGTGCTGCAGCGCATTGGCCTGTCGCAGGTACATGAAGAAGCCCAGAATCCCCAGAGCGGTCACTGTCGCAATTCCCAGGCGTGACAGACCCAGCGTTTGTTCGATATCCGCGAGATTGGACTTGACGCGCTGATCGATGCTGTCCATCAGGGTTTTGATGTGGCCCCGTATGGCATCCATGTTTTCCATGCCTACGTCGGTAAACATCACAAAGCGCCACGCTTCATCGTTGCCCTGGCGATAAAGGCGCAGGCTCAGCTCCATTTCGCTGGTCTTGCGCTCGACCTGGCGGGCCAGTGGAGTAAAGGTTGCCAGCTCCTTGGGGTCCATGATGAAGATGCCGCGCAGGTCATCCATGCTGCTGCTGATCGCGGCGGAGGCAGAGTTATAGGGCTCGAGATAGCGCTCTTCTCCTGTCAGCAGGTAGCCGCGCAGGCCGGTTTCCGCATCCAGCATTTGCTGCATCAGCAAATTGAGCTTGGCTCTGGTGGCTTGCGTCTTGGTGAGCGTGTCCAGAGCCTGCAACGAACGCTTATAGCCAGCTTCATTAATGCTTACCATTAAGACTGCCGCAATGACTGCGATCGTCAGGCTGACTGCAATTTTGCGGATATTGGTCCAACGCATCTACATCCTCTCACCTACAAGGCAATTACCTGATATTCTGCATAACCGTAGCGTCAACGACTGACATCATAGTGCGGGTCTTAAAATGTGATGCGCCCTGGAGATGAGCGCAGTTTCATGAAAAGAGGTGTTCATGATAAAAGTAGGCATAGTGGATGACCATGCGATTGTTCGCTCGGGATTACGCCAATTCCTGTCGGAACATGTAGATCTGAGGGTCGTGGGAGAAGCGGGCAATGGGCGGGAGGCCATTGACCTGGTTCGGGAGCATGAAATTGACGTGCTGTTGATGGACTTGTCCATGCCAGGGCAAAGCGGCATAGATGCCTTGGCCATGCTCAGAGCCAAAGCACCTGATATGGGCATCCTGATACTTAGTGGATACCCTGAGGAGCATTACGCAATCAACTTGATTCGTCAGGGGGCCAGCGGATATCTCAACAAGGAGTGCGATCCTCAGGATATTGCAGAGGCCATCCGGACTGTGGCTCTGGGAAGGCGTTACCTGACGCCGGCAGTGGCCGATCTCCTGGCCCAGCAACTCAACCGCAAGGATGATGTTCCGGCACACGAGCAATTGTCGGAGCGTGAGTTTCAGGTCTTCCTGAAGCTTGCGCGCGGCGAGACGGCTGGAGACATTGCCAAATCGCTTTCGTTGAGCGTGAAAACAGTGAGCACTTACCGGACAAGGCTCATGGAAAAAATGGGCCTTTCCTCAAATAGCGATCTGACATACTATGCATTGAAAAATCGATTGATCGATTAATGCAGACTCAAATAAAAAAGGCTTGAAATATTCAAGCCTTTTTTATTTTGCGTTATTTTCAAGATTTACTGGTATTTAAATCAATACAGAAATCTATAAGCGCATCGATTTCGTTGGATTTGTCAAATACGGCATCTGCGCTGAGTTCAAGGCAGCGCTGTCGTATATCGGCGGTCGCGTAATTGCTCAACACGAGCAGCTTTTTCTGCGGTGGTCGATGTTGAAGGCTTGTGACGATGCCGAGACCGCTGCCCTCGCGCAAGAACAGGTCCACGATGACCAGATCCCAGGCGTCAGGGTTGTGGCTGAGCCAGCGTACAGCATCGGCTTCGGTCTCTGCCACCCCGACCGCTTCCACATCGGCAAGCTCCGCCATCGTCGCAATCAGGTTGTCGCGAATCGTGGGATTGTCTTCAACAAGAAAGGTACGCAGTTTCACGACGGTAGCAAGCTGATGAGGTGGACGCCAAGGATCAAGCGGCGAGAGTCATTTCAATTCTCAATGTGGAAAATCAATTACGGCCCATGAAAAAATCATTGTATTGTCATTTTTTGTAATTTGTGTTTGGCGTTCCGCAGATATCACAGGTTTTAACCCTAGCAATTTTCATCCTACTCCACTCCATGGAACGTGCATCAAGCATTTGAAGTTGTCCGACAGAAGATCGGCCAAAACCGACAATCAGCTTCAGTGCTTCTGCAGCTTGCTGGGTGCCGATCAGCCCAACCAGCGGAGCAAAGACGCCCATGGTTGAGCACTGAACCTCTTCGAATTCAGCCTCTGGCGGAAAGACGCATGCATAGCACGGGCTGTCGGGGTTGCGTGGATCAATGACCATCAACTGGCCATCGACACGGATGGCAGCTCCTTCGACCAGGGGTACGCCGTGGCGTACGCAAGCCGCATTGATGGTCTGGCGGGTCTTGTAGTTGTCGGTGCAGTCGAGCACGATGCTTGCCTCGGGCAGCAGTTCATCGAGCAGGGTCTCGGTTGCACGCTGCTGGATGCAGCGAACTTCGATCCCGGGATTGATGGCATGTACGGCAGTGCGGATCGATTCCACCTTGGGCATGCCTATGCGCTCGGTCGTGTGGGCAATCTGGCGCTGCAGATTGGTCATGTCCACGACGTCGTTGTCGACGATGGTGATGCGCCCCACACCTGCCGAGCCCAGATAGAGTGCGGCAGGCGAGCCCAAGCCGCCAGCTCCAATGATCACTGCATGCGCCGCCAGAATGCGCTCCTGGCCTTCGATGCCGATCTCGTCGAGCATGATGTGACGGGAATAGCGTAGCAATTGATCGTCATTCATCGGTTTGCTTCCATGGTTCCAAGAAAAAAGCCGGGCAAGCCCGGCTGATTTTGAGCGGGTTCCATAACCCGGTGCTTATTTTTTGCTCTTGTCGGAGTCGCCTTTTTCGGGCGCTTTCTTGTCAGCGGGCTTTTTGTCCGCGGCCGTCGCGTCTCCGGGCTTCTCTTCGATTTTGCGCTCCGTCAGGGTTTTGCTGACCTTGACAGGTTGGCCTTTGAGCTTATTCAGTGCCTGTTGCAGCTGAAAGTCCTTTTCAGACCCGAATTCCGGCAGGCGGCGTTCGGCGGCTGGCTTCTTGGCTTCCTCTTCCAGGCGTTTGCGAGCTTCCTCGCGGGCCTTTTCAAGCGAATCGTTCTTGACCTCCGCACCCTGTCCGCTGGACAAATGCTTTTCAAGGTCTGCTTCACGCATGCTCAATGCAGCAAACAAATCGCCGTCTGCAGTCTCATCCACCATCACATCGGGCACGATGCCCTTGGCCTGAATGGATTTTCCGCTAGGCGTGTAGTAGCGCGCCGTCGTCAGCTTGAGAGCCGTATCGGGCCCCAGAGGGCGCACGGTTTGCACCGAGCCCTTGCCAAAGGACTGGCTGCCCATGACGGTGGCGCGTTTGTGATCTTGCAGAGCTCCGGCCACGATTTCGCTGGCCGAGGCCGAGCCTTCATTGACCAGCACCACCAGAGGCAGCTTTTTCAGTGCTGCAGGCAGGCGTTGCAAGGGGTCGCCAAAACCGCGCTGGGCGTAGAACTCGGGCGAAGCCTTGTAGACGGCCTTGCTTTCGGCCAACTGGCCGTTGGTCGAAACCACGGGCACATCGGGTGGCAGGAAGGCCGCAGAGATGGCTACGGCCGCATCCAGCAAACCGCCGGGGTCGTTGCGCAGGTCCAGCACCAGGCCCTTGAGATTGGGTTCCTGCTTGTAGATTTCCTCGACCTTGCGGACAAAGTCATCGACGGTGCGTTCCTGGAACTGGCTCAGGCGAATCCAGGCGTAGCCAGGTTCGATCACCTTGCCCTTGACCGATTGGGTCTTGATTTCTTCACGGGTGATGGTGACGGGGAAGCTGCGGCTTTCATCCTTTCGCAGGATGTTCAGGCGCACCTTGGTATTCGGTTCGCCACGCATGCGCTTGACAGCGTCATTGAGCGTCAGGCCCTTGACGGCCGTGTCGTCGATCTTGGTGATCAGGTCGCCGGTCTTGAGACCCGCACGGAAAGCGGGCGAGCCTTCGATGGGGGAGACGATCTTGATCAGCCCGTCTTCCATGGTGATCTCGATGCCGACGCCCACGAACTTGCCGGAAGTGCCTTCCTTGAATTCTTTGTAGGTTTTCTTGTCGAAGTACTGGGAGTGAGGGTCCAGGCTGGAGACCATGCCGGAGATGGCGTCGGTGATCAGCTTCTTGTCGCTGACCTGCTCCACGTAATCGGTCTTGATCAGGCCGAAGACGGCCGACAACTGCTGGATTTCTTCAAGTGGCAGAGGCGTCACACCCCCGCGAGCCAGCGTCTGCAGGGATACGGTGGTCAACGCACCGGCGACCACGCCCACAGAGATCCAGCCTGCAATTTTGATTTTTTGACCCATAGCACCCCTTAAACCATTCGCAATATACACCTTGGACGGCGGAAGGCCCATGAGGTTCCACAGGCCTTTTGCCGTGTCAGTCCTGTTCAGACTGCGCAAGCGGCCTGAACAGGAACGGTGAAGAGGTCTCTCTCAGGCCTTGCCCTGGGCTGCAACTGCCGCTGCAGCCTTGGCTGCGGCTTCGGCGTCGCCCAGGTAGTAGTGGCGGATGGGCTTGAGGTCGGCGTCCAGCTCATAGACCAGAGGAATGCCGTTGGGCACGTTCACGCCCACGATCTGGTCGTCGGCGATGTTGTCCAGATACTTGATCAGGGCGCGGATGGAGTTGCCGTGTGCGGCCACAACCACCCGTTTGCCGGCCTTGATGGCGGGTGCGATGGACTCGTCCCAGAACGGCACAACGCGGGCCACCGTGTCCTTGAGGCACTCGGTCAGCGGGATCTGCTCGGGCTGCAGCTTGGCGTAGCGCACATCGCTGCGTTCGCTGCGCGGGTCGGTGGCTTCCAGGGCGGGAGGCGGCACGTCGTAGCTGCGGCGCCAGACCAGCACTTGCTCGTCGCCGTACTGCTTGGCCATATCGGCCTTGTTCAGACCCTGCAGGCCGCCATAGTGGCGTTCGTTGAGACGCCAGCTATGCACCACGGGCAGCCAGGTGCGGTCCATTTCATCCTGCACATGCCACAGGGTACGGATGGCGCGCTTGAGCACGCTGGTATAGGCCACATCGAAGTCATAGCCTTCTGCCTTGAGCAGTTGGCCGGCCTTCTTGGCCTGTTCGACGCCGGTGGCAGTCAGATCCACATCGGTCCAGCCGGTGAAGCGGTTTTCAAGGTTCCAGGTGGATTCACCGTGGCGGATCAGAACGAGCTTGTACATGGATTCTCTCAAAGTAGCAAAGCAGTAATGACACAAAGTCAAAACCGTGCATTTTAGGGGCTGGCCTTTGTCCGGGCTTGAGGCAAGGTAAGCCGGTCGTGTCCAGCGGTGGCCGCCAAGCTATTCCTGTTGGGCCCTTCGGGGATTGTGCAGAGCACTCACTTGCGGCCTAGGGCATATGAACAGAGGGTTTGGGATTACGGGAGGAGGGGCTGTGGCCCTCTGGCGCGATCCGCCGGCAAGCCTGCCTCTAAAATCGTTCGGTTTGCCATCCCAAGGAATGACGTGAAATTCATCATTGATAACTGGTATTTGATCCTGATTGCCGTGGCTTCGGGTGTGATGCTGCTGCTGCCCGCACTGCGCGGAGCGACAGGTGGTTCGCTGTCGGCAGCGGCTGCCGTGCACCTGATCAACCGTGAAAAAGCCGTGGTGCTGGACGTCTGCGAGCCCGAAGAGTTTGCCGCCGGCCATGTCAACGGAGCCAGGAACCTGCCGCTGAGCCAGTTGGAAGAAAAGCTGCCCACCACCGTCAAGAACAAGCAGCTGCCCGTGGTGCTGGTGTGTGCATCGGGCGCCCGTGCCGTGCGTGCCGAGGCCGTGGCCAAGAAGCTGGGTTACGAAAAGGCCCAGGCGCTGGCTGGCGGCATGAAGGCCTGGCGCGATGCCGGCCTGCCGGTTGAAAAAGCCTGATTCGGCCGCAACTGAGAACTCTGACGACTGCAGCACAGCATGCTGCATTGCAAAAACTACAAGGAAGTTGCTCATGCAAGCCGTGAAGATGTACACCACCGCCGTCTGCCCCTATTGCATTCGTGCCAAGCAGATTCTCAAGTCCAAGGGCGTGGATCAGATCGAGGAAGTGCGCATCGATTTCGATACCGCTGCCCGCGATCACATGATGCAGGTCACCGGCCGCCGCACCGTACCCCAGATCTTCATTGGCGATACCCATGTGGGCGGTTGCGACGATCTGATGGCGCTGGATGCCAAGGGCGGTCTGCTGCCCCTGCTGCAAAGCTGATTACTTGCCGTGCCACTGCCGCCAAACGGCATGAATTTGCGCTTTGTGCTGCTTGCTACGATGCAGCCTCTGGCTGTCACTGCATAATGCAAAGCGCTATTTCATGGAAATGCCTGCTGTGAGGATAGCTGCGTGCTAGTCCTCTGCGCAGGCATTTTCATTTCCCTCTCAAGATTTTCTGAAAGACCTAGCTCATCATGGCCGAACAAGACAACAGCCCCGTGTTCCAGATCCAGCGCGTGTATCTGAAGGACCTGTCCCTGGAGCAGCCCAACTCTCCCGCGATCCTGCTGGAGCAAGAGCAGCCCAGCGTGGACATCCAGCTGGGTGTGGAAGCCACTCCCGTGGCTGAAGGCGTCTACGAAGTGGCCGTGACCGCCACGGTTCAGACCAAGATTCAGGACAAGACCGTGTTCCTGGTCGAAGCCAAGCAGGCCGGCATCTTCGAAATCCGCAACGTGCCCGAAGATCAGATGGGCGGCGTGATCGGCATTGCCTGCCCCCAGATCATCTACCCCTATCTGCGCGGCAACGTGGCCGACGTGGTGACCCGCGCCGGTTTCCCTCCCGTGCACCTGGCCGAAATCAACTTCCAGGCCATGTACGAGCAGCAGCAAGCGGCTGCCGCAGCACAGGCCGAAGGCCAGCTGCCCCAGTAAGCTGATGGCAATTGCTGATTCCTGCGATGTGCAAGAATCGGCAGCCAGGCAAAAAAGAGGCCCTAGCGGCCTCTTTTTCTTGTGCGTTGTGCACAAACTGCTATCAAAATTCAGGTATGAAAATTCTTGTCATCGGCGCTGGCGCCTGGGGTACGGCCATGGCCATCAGCGCGGCCACCCATCCGGAGCAGGACCGCGTCAGCCTCTGGGCACGTGACCCGGCGCAGGCGCAGCTCATGCAGGCCGAGCGCGCCAACAGCCGCTATCTGCCCGGCATCCGCTTCCCGGATGCGCTCACGGTGGTCAGCGGAGATGTGATGGCCCATGTTGCGGATGCCGATCTGATCGTGCTGGGCACGCCCATGGCGGCGCTGCGCCAGTGGCTGGGCCAGCTCAAGGATTGCCGCCGGCCCGTGGTCTGGCTGTGCAAGGGCTTCGAGGCCGTGGCCGCCGACGCACCTGCCGGCAGCTATGGGCTGATGGCGCATGAAGTCTGCCAGCAGGTGGCGCCGCAGCTGCAAAGCGGTGCGCTCAGCGGCCCCAGCTTCGCGGCCGAGGTGGCACGCCAGCAGCCTACGGCTCTGGTGGCAGCCAGCGCCCATGAGGGCGTGAGCGAGCTGCTGGTGTCGGCCTTTCACGGCGAAGCCATGCGTGTCTATGCCAATCACGACATCGTGGGCGTGGAAGTGGGCGGTGCCGTCAAGAATGTGCTGGCCATTGCCACGGGGCTTTGCGACGGCCTGCAGCTGGGGCTGAACGCGCGTGCAGCCCTGGTCACGCGCGGCCTGGCCGAGATGACGCGCCTGGGCGTGGCGCTGGGCGCGCGCGCCGAGACCTTCATGGGCCTGTCCGGCCTCGGTGATCTGGTGCTGACCGCCACCGGCGATCTCTCGCGCAATCGCAAGGTGGGTCTGCTGCTGGCCGAAGGCAAGAGCCTGGAGCAGGCCGTGACCTCGCTGGGCCATGTGGCCGAGGGCGTGTACAGCGCCCGCACCGTGCTCGCCCGGGCACGCCAGGTCGGTGTGGAAATGCCGATCACCGAAACCGTGGTTGCCTTGCTGGACGGCCAGCTTCCGGTCACCGAAGCCGTGCAGCACCTGATGGTGCGCGATCCGCGCGGCGAATAAGCCAATAAAACCATAGCTTCTATCGCCTGATATTCATGGGTTTCAGATGATTTTGTGTCTGAAATGCAATGAATTCATGCGCTTGCAGCTATTGTTTTAGGGGCAATGCCTATTTGCCCTCTCTGACGCTGAGCCAGGCACTCGCCGCCCCGCACAGCGCAATGACGACCATGCCCAGTACGGCCCATTGGTCGGGGATATGGCCATAGACCAGCCAGCCTGCCAGCAGTGCGCAGGGAATCTGGCTGTAGAGAAACGGCGTGATGGTCGCAGGCTCGGCTTTTTCATAGGCCTTGAGCAGCATCAGGTGTCCGACGGCGCTGCCTGCGCCCATGGCAATCGCGGCCAGCCAGAGCGCGGCGCTGTCCGGCAGCTGCCAGACCCAGGGCAGGGCCATGCAGCTCAGGCTCAGGGCCACTAGGCTGGTGTAGATCTGCGTGGTCAGCGGGCGCTCCTTGCCCGCCATGCGGCTGCTCAGGATCTGATAGGCGGTATTGGCCAGCAGCTGCAGCGCAGGCCAGACCAGGGCCCAGCCGCTGAACTGGCCGCCGCCCGGCCGCAGGATGACCAGCGTACCCGCAAAGCCCAGCGCCACCAGCACCCAGCGCAAGGGGCTGACCTGCTGGCCCAGCCAGAGCGCGGCCAGCAGGGTCAGTGCCAGCGGCGTCAGCGCCACGATGGCCGTGAACTCCGCCAGCGGCAGATAGCGCAGGCTGAGCATGGCCAGCGCATTGCTCAGGCAAAACAGAATGGCGCGCAGAAACTGAAAGCCCGGGCGCCGGGTGCGAAAGATGTCCAGTCCATGGCGAGCTACGCCAAAGCCCACGGTCAGCGCCGACTGCAGCGCATAGCGCAGCCATAGCGCCATCAGCAGTGGCAGCAGGGCACCCGCATATTTGGAGCCCGTATCGAGTATCGAAAAACAGGCGCAGGCCAGCACCGTGAAGCCGATGCCCGTCAGCGTATGGCGATGGACTGAAGGGGCGGAGTGCTGTGACATGGAAGAACGTACCGGGCACTGGGCGGTGCCTAGAGAAAAGATTTCAGGTGATTCTGGCCTGAAACCCTTTAAAGATAAGCGCTAGCTGCTATTTAACTTGAAGATGCAATTGCTAAAGGGCGCGGGCCAAACAAGAGCAGCCAAGCAAGGGCCGCCCCGCAGCGATGGCTGCGTCCCCCTCCCATAGCGCGCAGCGCGTAGAGAGAGGGGGAAGCCGCAAAGCGGCTCAGGGGGAGCTTACAAGCCCAATTCCAGGGCCAGCAGCTCTTCCACCGTCTGGCGACGGCGAATCAGCTGGCTCTGCTCGCCATCGACCAGCACTTCGGCGGCCAGCGGACGGGTGTTGTAGTTGCTGGACATGGAGCTGCCATAGGCGCCCGTGTCGTGAATCACCAGCAGGTCGCCCACGCTGGCGCCGGCCAGCGAGCGCGGCAGCACCACGCCGCCGTCGCCCTGGGTGAAGACATCGCCCGATTCGCACAGTGGGCCGGCCACCACGCTGTCCTGCGCGGGCAGGTTCTGGCCGTCGCGGCGCAGCACTTCCATGCCGTGGTAGCTGCCGTACATGCTGGGGCGCATCAGCTCGTTGAAGCCGGTGTCCACCAGCACGAAGTGGTTGCTGCCCGCATTCTTGGTGGCGCGCACGGTGCCCAGCAGCACGCCGGACTCGGCCACCAGGAAGCGGCCGGGCTCCAGTTCCAGACCCAGGCTGTGGCCCACGATGCCTTCTGCCTGCTTGCGCGCCGCATCCCACAGACCGTGGTAGTGGTTGGTGTCGATGGTGGCATCGCCAGCACGATAGGGGATGGACAGGCCGCCGCCGGCCGAAATCGCATGCAGGTCCACGCCCGCCGCCTTGGTGCGCTCGACCAGCTTGACCATGGCGCCGCAGACTTCCTGCAGATGGCCGTAGTCCACGCCCGAGCCGATGTGCATGTGCAGGCCGGCCAGCACCAGGCCGCCGGCCTTGATGGCGTCCAGCGCGGCTTCGAGTTCGCTGTGCCAGATGCCGTGCTTGCTGTGCTCGCCGCCGGTGTTGGTCTTGTTGCTGTGGCCGTGGCCGAAGCCGGGGTTGATGCGCAGCCAGACATGGTGGCCCCTGGACACGGCGGCCAACTGGTGCAGCATGTCGATGGAGCCCGCGTTCACAGGCACCTGGTGCTCGACCACGGTCGCCAGCGTGGCTTCGTCCATCACGTCGGCCGTGAAGACGATGTCGGCAGGCTCGCCGAAGCCGGGCGTGAAGCCCGCCGCCAGTGCGCGCAGGACTTCGCCGCGCGAGACCGCATCCACCTTCACGCCCTGCTCGCGCATGAGCTTGAGGATGTGAATGTTGGAGCAGGCCTTCTGGGCAAAGCGCACGGTGTCGAAAGCCTTGAGCTGGGCAATGCGCTCGCGGATGGTGGCGGCGTCATACACCCACAGCGGCGTGCCGTACTGGTCGGCCAGGTTCCAGAGCTGTGCGGGAGAGAAGGGGTTTGCCATGGGTGGTCTCTTGAAAGGGAATAGTTCAGCGCATCATGCATGCGACTATCTATTCAGTCCAATAGCTTGATTTTTGAAGATCATTCAATATTGATATGCTTTTGGTATGATCGATTCAGAAGCTTCTCAGCGCATCACCCATCGCCATATCGAGGTGTTCCGTGCCGTCATGACGGCCGGCAGCGTCACGGGTGCGGCGCAACTGCTCTATACCTCGCAGCCCACGGTGAGCCGCGAGCTGGCTCGCATGGAGCAACTGCTGGGCTATGCGCTGTTCGAGCGCGTGCAGGGCCGGCTGCGTGCCAATGCACGTGCCTTGCTGCTCTGGGACGAGGTGCGGCGCAGCTGGCAGGGCCTGGAGCGCGTGATCGACCGCGCCGTGGAGCTGGGGCGCCCGCAAGGGGCGAGCATCAGCGTGCTGTGTCTGCCAGCCCTCAGCCACGCCTTGCTGCCGGGCGCGCTGGCGCGTATGCAGGCCAGTCACGGCGCAGTGGCCGTGAGCGTGAGCACCCAGGAGGCACCGCTGCTGCAGGAATGGATGGCGGCCCAGCGCTTCGATCTGGGCCTGTCCGAGCTGGCCGATGCGCCACCGGGCACACGCAGCCAGCCCTTGCCTGCCATGGACGAAGTGGCCGTGTTGCCTGCCAGCCACCCGCTGGCGCAGAAGGCGCTGCTCAGCGCGCGGGACTTTGAAGGCGAATCCTTCATCAGCCTGGCGCGCGACGACCCCTACAGGGCGCAGATCGATGCGGTGTTTGCCCGCGCCGGCGTGCAGCGCCGGCTGAGCCTGGAGACCGCCAGCGCCGTTGCCGTCTGCGCCATGGTCCAGCACGGCCTGGGTCTGGCCATCGTCAACCCGCTGACTGCGCGGGCTTGTGCCGGCCCGCAGCTGGTGGTGCGGCCGCTGGCGTTTTCGATAGCGTTTCAGGTGCATATGCTGCTGCCGCTGCACCGGCCTGCCGATGCGGGCCTGCCCTGGCTGACGGCGGCATTGGAGCAGGAGGCACTCAGCCTGCTTGGGCACAGGCGCTGAATTCGGCGATAGGGCTTTCACAGGTGAGCTTGCGCAAACTTCTATGTTGCAGTGCACAATAAAACGCCTGAATGCAAGGAGTTACACATGCCTGAATCCGCCATCCCCCACCGCACTGCCAGCGAACTGCTGGACATCAGCATGGCCGTGCCTCAGGTCATCAACCACCGGCTCACGCGCATGGCCCTCAGCGGTCCGGTGCTCTCTGCGCGCGACCAGAAGGAGTTCACGCGCATGGTGGTGGAAAAGCAGGTCGCCTTCAGTCAGGCCTGGCTGACCATGGGGGCCGAAATGTTCAAGGTGCAGCAGCAACTGTGTCTGGCCTGGATGCGCAACCCCTGGACCATGGGTCAGAAGCTGCCCGTGGCGGCCGACAAGGTGGCGGCCAGAAGCCTGGCGCCGATTCGCCGCAAGGCCGTGGCCAATGCCAAGCGCCTGTCGCAGACCAGCCTGAAATAAGCGGCCACCAGCCGCCAAACCTAGACCCTGATGCGTTCTATCAGTCGTTGACTGGCCTCGTCCAGCCCCGTCAGCTCCACGTGGCAGCCATGCTGGCGCAGGCGCTCCATCACCTTGTCCAGCGCGCCCACGGCGGTGATGTCCCAGAAATGCGCGCCACCGACATCGATGCGGGCCTGCTTTCCGGCTGCGGCACGCACGTCGAAGGCTTCGATCAGAGCATCGGCAGAGGCAAAAAACACCTGGCCGCTCACCGTCCAGGTATAGAGATCGCCAGCCTCGTTCAGGCCGCCCTGGACCTGCAGCATATTGGCCACCTTGAAGGTGAAGAACACGCCCGAGAGCAGCACGCCCGCCACCACGCCGGCGGCCAGATTGTGGGTGGCGATGGTGATGACCACCGTCACCAGCATCACCGAGCTGGACAGGCGCGGGTGGCGCACCAGATTGCCCAGCGACTTCCAGTCGAAGGTCGAGACCGACACCATGACCATGATGGCCACCAGAGCAATCACCGGTACCCGGGACACCCAGGGCTTGAGGGCGACCATGAGAATCAGCAGAAACACCCCGGCAAACAGGGTGGACAGGCGGCCGCGGCCGCCGTATTTCACATTGCCCACCGCCTGGCCTATCATGCCGCAGCCCGCAATGCCGCCGAACAGGCTGGCCGAGACATTGGCCAGGCCCAGGCCCGTGCACTCGCGGCTCTTGTTGCTGGGCGTGCCCGTCAGGTCGTCCACCACGGCTGCCGTGAGAACCGACTCCAGCAGGCCCACCATGGCAATGGCCAGGGCTGGCAGGGCGATGATGCGCAGCGTCTCCAGACTCGCAGGGATTTCGGGCAGGGCGAACAGCGGCAGGCTGTCCGGCAGATGACCCAGATCGGCCACGGTCTTGAGGGGCAGGCCCATGAAGCTGGCGAGCAGCGTCAGCACCAGCACGCAGATCAGTGGTGAGGGAATGGCGTTCAGCGCCTTGAGCTGCAGTCTCTGTCCCAGCCAGGGCAGGCCGTAGATCAGGGCCAGGCCCAGGGCCAGCATGGCCCAGGTGGCGGTGTTGGCTCCATGCAGATGCGGCAGCTGGGCTGAAAAGATCAGAATGGCCAGCGCGTTGACAAAACCCGTGCGCACCGAGCTGGAGACAAAGCGCACCAGGCTGCCCATCTTGCACAGGCCGAAGGCGATCTGCATGGCACCCGCCAGCAAGCCTGCGGCCAGCAGATATTGCAGACCATGCGATGCGACCAGCGGAGCCGCCACCAGGGCCACCGAGCCGGCCGCTGCCGAGACC
The DNA here is from genome assembly GCF_001010305.1 of Comamonas sp. E6. Taxonomy (NCBI): domain Bacteria; kingdom Pseudomonadati; phylum Pseudomonadota; class Betaproteobacteria; order Burkholderiales; family Comamonadaceae; genus Comamonas; species Comamonas sp. E6. The sequence continues at coordinate 168,074 of NZ_BBXH01000013.1, read as the reverse complement.
ATGGCCGGACGTGCGCCGAAAACGGCAATCACGATGCTGATGATGAAGGAGGCATACAGCCCCACGGCCGGGTCTACACCCGCGACAAAGGAAAAGGCAATGACCTCGGGAATCAGCGCAAACGTGGCGACGGCGCCGGCCAGCAGCTCGCGCGGTACGCTGGGCGCCCATTCGGCGCGCCATCGGCTCATGGAAAAATGGGGATTCATATCGCAGCAGCAAGTGATGCGCTGCCTGTGCAGAGCAGGCAGCGCCGGTGGGCGATATTAAGCAGTGCCCAGGACTTTTGCTGCGCGAGGGTCAGGCCGGGCGCTTGAAGCACACCATCTTGGGCCTGAAGCGCTGCAACACCTCGCCGCGCTGGTTTTTGGTGTGGGAGAGCACGCGCACCAGGGCCCGGTTGGGTTTGGACTGGGAAGGAATGATCTCCACGATTTCCGACTCGACCTGCAGCACGTCACCAGGGCGTGTGGGCTGGGGCCAGGCCAGCTCTTCCATGCCGCCACCGATCACGCCGTCGGCCAGGGGAATGCTTTGCGTCACCAGCAGCATGCTGATGGAGGCCGTATGCCAGCCGCTGGCGGCCAGGCCCTGGAAGAAGGTGTGCTTGGCGGCTTCGGGGTCGAGGTGAAAGACCTGGGGGTCGAACTGCCTGGCATAGGCAATGATTTGCGCTTCATCCAGCGGGTAGCCCTCGCTGACGAACTTCTGGCCCACGTACAGATCATCGAGATACAGTTTTTCGCTCATTTGGCTCCTCGTTCCTTCTTGTGTGGAGTAGCCGGCAGTATGCGCGGCAGCGGCCCTGGCTGCTGTTGCCAAGGTGCCAGAGCGCTATGCTCGGGCCCATGAATTTCGAGTTTGAAGATTCCGAGGTCGCCGCAATCAGCCTGCAGGACGGCGCATTGCAGATCCGCTTTTCCGCCGCCCGTCTGTATGACGGCGACAGAGCAGGCGCTGGCGAGGGCCTGTGGCAGCCGTTGCTATTGATATGCAAGCACATTGCGCTTACTGAAGAAGCTTCAGAGGCTGATTTGACTCCAATCCTGGCTGCCGTGGGCCGTGTCCGGCAAGCGCAGCTGCATATTGCTGGTCAGCGTCTGCGCAGCCTGCCCCTGCCTTTTGTCAGCGATGCCGATTTTGTGCTGGAGCTGGAAATGGGCAGCGGCCTGTTCTGCCGCTTGCAGGGCCGGGGCCTGGAGTTGAGGGCACCGGCAAGCCAATGCTCCGTGGACTCCTACCAGTGCTGAGAGCGCTACTAGCCTCTGCATTGTTCTTGATGCCTGACACTGGCGCGGCCTGAATCAGAGACACGGGGCAAGGGCCTGATCCTGGGTTGGCCGCGCCACAGCGGGTGTGCCGCCCGTTGCCCACATGCCCCGCCACAAAGCGCCTAAGAGGGGCTAGAACTCCAGGTTGTCTATGAGCCGGGTGCTGCCCAGGCGTGCAGCGCCCAGGGCCACCAGATCGCCGCTGCGCGCATCAGCAGGCGCTTGCAGATCGCTGCGCTGGCGCACGCTCAGATAGTCGGGTTCCCAGCCCTTGGCACGCAGCGCGGCCATGGCCTGCGTTTCGAGGTCGGCCAGATTGCCGCCCTGGCGTGCGGCATCGGCCAGTGCCTTGAGCGCCTGCGACAGCGCCATGGCCTGCACACGCTGCTCATCGCTGAGGTAGCCGTTGCGCGAGCTCAGTGCCAGGCCGCTGTCGGCGCGCGCCGTGGCGCAGCCGATGATCTCTATGGGCAGGGCGAACTGCTGCACCATGCGGCGGATCACCATCAGCTGCTGATAGTCCTTTTGCCCGAAAACGGCCGTGCCGCCGCCCGTGGTGGCAAACACGGCCTGGAACAGCTTCATGACCACGGTGCAGACGCCGGTGAAGAAGCCGGGGCGGAAGTGCCCTTCCAGAATGTCGGCCAGCTGCGCATCGGGCTGGATCTTGAAGGTCTGCGGTTCGGGGTAGAGGTCTTTCTCCCTGGGGGCGAAGACGATGTCGCAGCCCTCGGCTTCCAGCTTGGCGCAGTCGGCATCGAAGGTGCGCGGGTAGCTGTCGAAGTCTTCGTGAGGCAGAAACTGCAGACGGTTCACGAAGATGCTGGCCACGGTCACATCGCCATGCTGGCGGGCCTGGCGCACCAGGGAGAGATGGCCCTCGTGCAGATTACCCATGGTGGGCACAAAAGCAGGGTGGCCGCGACCGGCCAGGGCAGCGCGCAGGTCGGCGATGGTGTGAACGATTTGCATGACTCAAACAGTGGGGAAAACAAAAACAAAAGCCCGGACTTACCAGGCGTGCAGGGCATTGTCGGGGAAGCTGCCATTCTTGACGGCCTGCACATAGGCTTCCATGGCGCCCTTGACGCTGCCTGCATCGGCCATGAAGTTGTGCACGAACCTGGCCATCTTGCCCAGGTTCACGCCCAGCATGTCGTGCAGCACCAGAACCTGGCCGGCCGTGCCATTGCCCGCGCCAATGCCTATGGTGTGGCACAGTGGCAGCTCTTCGGTCAGTTGGGCGGACAGGGCTGCGGGCACCATCTCCAGCACCAGCATGGCGGCCCCGGCGTCCTGCAGCTCCAGCGCATGCTGGCGCAGCGTGGCCGCTGCCTGCTCGTCCTTGCCCTGGACGCGGTAGCCGCCCAGTGCATGCACGGTCTGCGGTGTCAGTCCCAGGTGGGCGCAGACGGGCACGCCGCGATCGACGAGAAAGCGCACGGTGGGAGCGGTCCAGCCACCGCCTTCGAACTTGACCATATGGGCGCCGGCCTGCATCAGCTGGCAGGCGCTGCGCATGGCCTGCTCGGGACTTTCTGCATAGCTGCCGTAGGGCATGTCGGCAATCACCCAGGCTGTGGCCTGGGCGCGATGCAGGCCGCGCGTGACGCTGGCCGTGTGATAGGCCATATCCTGAAGCGTCACGCCCACGGTGCTGTGCAGGCCCTGGCAGACCATGCCCAGCGAGTCGCCGACCAGGATGCACTCCACCCCGGCCGCGTCGGCCACTGCGGCAAACGTGGCGTCATAGGCCGTCAGCATGGTGATTTTTTCACCGGCCGCGCGCATCTGAGCCAGGCGCGGCAGGCTGACGGGGCGGCGCTGGGGCTGGGGCGAAGAGGGGGGGATGGTGCCGTAAGGCGTGCCGGTAGCGGTCATGGGATGTCTCCTGGTCTTGTCTATGGCTGGGCCCCGCAGAAAAGCCTGCAGGCAAATTTGCCCGCGAGTCTATGCGATGCTGCGCTGCAGCGCCACGTTGAAAAAGGGTATGGCTGCTGTCGGCCACCTTACTATGCTGTGTGGCCATGCATTGCATGGCCCTGCGTTTTGCGGCCTTCCATTTCTTTTTGCACAAGGTTGTTCATGTCCATGGTCGAGCCTCAGCTGTCGTCGGTTTCTTCCCCTGTTTCAGCCGTGGCCTGGCAGGGGCTGCGCAGCGTGAGCTGGCTGGAGTCGCTGTCCGACGAGAGGCTGTCCGTGCTGGCGGGGCAATGCCTTTGGCACCGGCTGGAGTCGGGACAGGTGCTGCACGGGGCCTATACCGATGAGCGCATGTACATGCTGATCAACGGCCAGCTCAGTGTCGGCAGCTACAGCACCAGCGGGCGGGCCATGATTCTGGGTTATCTGGAGCCCGGTTTCTTTTTTGGTGCTTTCGCGTCCAAGCCTCTGGTCAAGCATGTGTCCGTGCAGGTGCAGGCCACGCATGAAAGCCTGGTGGCATCGCTTTCTAGTGCCGAGCTCGAAGCATTGATCATGAGCGATGTTCTGGTCATGCGGGCCGTGGTCCAGCGGCTCAGCGAGCTGGCCGGGGTGCTGGCGCGGCGTGTGGTCAGCCTGGGAACCCTCACGGTGCGAGGCCGCCTGCATGCCCAGTTGCTGGAGCGGGCCGAGATGGCGGGAATCGAGAACGACGAGGCCCTGCTGTCGCCGGCTCCGCGCCAGAACGATCTGGCCTTGATGCTGGGCACCAGCCGCGAAGAGGTCGCACGCGAGATGTCGCGGCTCACGCGCCTGGGCCTGCTCAGACGTGAAGGGCGCAATCTGCGTCTTTGCCGCGTCGATGGCCTGCGGCTGTTGCTCGAAGAAGCGCATTGATTTTTCGCAATGTGAAATGAGTTTTTGCGTGAGAAAACGCACAGACGGCTCGTGGGGGCCGGGCGCATAGTTCAGTCGTGCAGCACGCGGCAGGTCTTCTTTCCGCCGCTGCGCCGTTGAAAGGATTGAAAATGCGCTCCCTCACCCGTTTGTTGACCGCAGCTGTGCTGACCGCCAGCGCCGCGGTTGCCATGGCTCAAGACCTCCCCCAAACTTCCGTAACCTCCAGCAAAAGTCGTGCCGAAGTGATGGCCGACCTTGAGATGTACCAGCGTGCAGGTCTGGGTTATATGCCCACGCCTGCGGCTTATGTCGAAACAGAGTTCAGCACCGAGTACCGCAAGGCTTATGCCGAATACCAGCGTCTGCTGGCCAGCCCCGCCTACACGGCTGCCGTGGCCAAGTACCAGTCGCAACTGGGCGGCAAGTAACAGAGTTCTCTCTTAGCCATCCGACAGAGGTGGCCCATTGGTGGATGCGCGCTGAGGGATTCCTTCAGCGCGTTTTTTTATGCCGGCAATGCCAGGCTGATGGATATAGCAAGTTTGATAGCATTCGGCGCATATTGATAGTGTGCTTGCAGGTGATCTGACTTGAAAACCGTTCTTGATTTCACCGCTCCCTGGCAGAAGGGGGTTGCCCGTTTGCAGCATGGCTTTGGCGAGCCCGAGAAGGTCTTGCAAGCGTATCGGCCCGAGGACGTGCCTGCCGTGCTGGAAGCCGTGCAGCAGGCTGCCGAGCAAGGCCTGTGGTGCGTGGGCTGGCTGGCCTATGAGGCGGCCAGCGGGTTTGATCGCGCCTATGCCGAGGCCGTGCATAGGAATTCCACTGGCCAGCCGCTGGTCTGGTTCGGCGTGCATCGTGGGCCGCTGGCTGCCTGCGGGCAGAACCCGCCCGTGCCTTCTGCGGCAATACATTGGCAGACGGCTCTGAGCCGCGAACAGTTCGATGCCCATGTGGCGCGCATTCATGCGGCCATCGCGGCGGGCGACTGCTATCAGATCAATTACACGGCCCCCTTGACTGCAGAGCTTTCGGGGGAGAAAGAGTCCGATACTTCCGCCCTGGCCCAAGAGCTGTTTGCAAGGCTGCAGCAGGCCCAGCCCGGAGGCTATGCGGCGCTGGTCGACAGCGGCGACATGCAGGTGCTGTCGCTGTCCCCGGAGTTGTTTTTCGACTGGGACGGCGAGCGGATTCTGACCCGCCCCATGAAGGGCACGGCGGCGCGCGGCAGGACCCCCGAAGCCGATGCGAAGGCCGCGCAAACCATGCGCGAGTCGGCCAAGGAGCGGGCCGAGAACGTGATGATCGTGGACTTGCTGCGCAACGATCTGTCACGCATAGCCGTGCCGTACAGCGTGAAAGTGCCGCAGCTGTTTCAGGTCCAGGCACTGCCGGCCGTCTGGCAGATGACCTCGGATGTGGTGGCACGCACGCGCCCGGATGTGCGGCTGGTGGATGTATTCGGGGCGCTGTTCCCTTGCGGCTCGATCACCGGGGCGCCCAAGCGCCAGGCCATGCGCCTGATTCGCGAGCTGGAGCCCGAGCCTCGTGGTGTCTACTGCGGTGCGCTGGGCGTGGTGCGACCCGGGGCCAAGCCGGGGAGTATTCATGCAACTTTCAATGTTCCCATTCGCACAGTGGTGCTCAGGAATGGGCGCCTGAGCTGCGGCATAGGCAGCGGCATCACGGCCAGCGCCAATGCGGCCGATGAATGGATGGAATGGCAGCACAAGCAGGCTTTTCTAAAGGTGCTTGAGCAAGGTGTTGGAGCATGAACACGAATCTTGAAATTCTCGAAACCCTGGCGCTCAAGGATGGCCGCTGGCAGAACTGGGCCTTGCACTGGGCCCGCTTGCAGATTACTGCACAGCATTTTCGCTATCCCTTGATGCAGATGCAGCTGGAGTCCGATATGGAGCGCATGGCCAGTCAGACGCATTCCATGGGCGACTGGCGCGTGCGGCTGGCGCTTTCGATCACCGGTGAAGTGCAGATCACGGCCGAGCCATTGCCGCCCTCGGTCCAGCCGGTGGCGCTGCAGCTGGCGCATCAACCCATTGCAAACGCGGTGGCGCATAGTGATGTGGTGCGTTTCAAAACCTCGGTACGTCAGCATTACGACGCTTTCAAGCCCCAGAGCGCCGGCATTTTCGATATCGTGCTTTTCAACGAGGACGGTCAGATCACCGAAGGCACGCGCGGCAATATTGCCGTGCAGCTGGATGGGCGCTGGGTCACCCCGCCGCTGCAATGCGGGCTGCTGCCGGGCGTGGGGCGGGCACTGGCCCTGTCCCAGGGCCGGCTGACGGAGCAGGTGGTGACGCTGGAGCAGGCGCGTCATGCCAGCGGCTGGGCCTTTATCAATAGCCTGCGTGGCTGGCTGGATGCTCGTTTGATCGCCTAGGCCTGGTTTGTTATCGTGCGGATGTAAGCAACCTGGAGGAGTCTCAGCCATGGATGACGACGACTTTGATGCCCTGTATCTGGACCTGATGAAGGAATTCCTGGCCACTGCCACGCCCCTTCAGTGGCTGGCCGTGGTCACCACCATGAACTACGACAACGGCAGCGCGCTGCCCGACTGGATCAGCAAGTATCCCAAGCTGGAGCCGGCCGTTGCCAAGGCCTTGTACTGGTATCAGCAGCCGGGCTACTTCCAGCACTATGCTTCGCAGGACAAGGTCCCCAGCATCAACCGCTCAGGCTGGGCCCGTGTGCAGGCACTGAGCCAGCGCTTTGAACAGGGCAATCTTGCTCCGGCCACCATTGGCTGGGATCCGGCCAACGATCTGGCCTCGCCCACGGGCAATGAAAAGCATCCTGGCTATGACTGGACCAGCGAAGCCGTCAAGGGCGATGAAGCCAAATGGCAGATTCCGGCCATCATGCTGCAGGCCGTGCCCGGCGAGCAACCCGATATCTATGCCTATGTCGACGAGCATGGCTGGGAAGACGGCATGCCGCCTCATGTCCAGGAGGAGCTCAATGCCGCCATGGATGGGGACGAAGTCGAGGATGAGGACTGAGGCCCAGAGCCTGCGCGCGATGGCCTGGCAATGGTTGTAGCTCAGGGCATATGTAAGCATGCTTGCAACCCAAGCCCAGCGCCTGGTGAGTAAAAATAGCTCTTTGGGTATCTTCTGGCGATACCTTGTGAAGAAACTCTTGGCTTGAGAGAATGGATTTTCTACTATCCGTTCACCACAACTTTCGAGACAAGCTCATGAACTCTCAAGCCGTCACCAGCCACAAGCCTTCAACCGCCTTTGTCGGCGCATCCTGGGCCGCCTTGCTGCTGGGTGTCGTAGCCTTCATGGCCGGGCTGTGGAATGCAGCCATGCAGCTCAACGAAAAAGGCTTTTACTTTGCCGTGCTGGTGCTGGGCCTGTACTCGGCCATCTCGCTGCAGAAAACCGTGCGCGACAAGCTCGAAGGCGTTGCCGTGACCGGCATTTACTACGGCATCAGCTGGGTGGCGCTGATCATCGCGGTGCTGCTTCTGGGCACAGGTCTCTTCAACGCCACGTTGCAGCTCAGCGAAAAAGGTTTCTATGCCATGGCTTTTGCGCTGGCCCTGTTCGGTGCGATTGCCGTGCAGAAAAACACCCGCGACAGCCTGAGCGCCGACGATGGAGCAGCAGAGCGCAAGCGCGGCAAGAGCGAGCGCAGCGGCCCCGCTCTGGTGGTGACCGATCCCGCCAAGCCTGCCGATGTGCCCGAGCAGGTGGTCAATAACCGCTGAGTCGAAAAGCCGTTTGACGGCTGAACATCAGGCGCTCCTTTGGGGCGCCTGATTGTGTTGGCGCAGCTGCATTTGCTGCGCCACAAACTGCTTGAAGACTTCATGCAGTGTTGCATTGGCTGACCCATCTGCGGTCCAGTTGTGCAGCTGTGCCAGGGCCTGGGCCGCTGCCTCGAAGCTGGAGAGCTGCCCTGGCAGATGGGCCTTGCGGATGGCGTAGCCGGAGTCCTCCACATTTTGGAGGGGCAGGCGGGGCAGGGCTTGCAGTGCAGGATTGAGATAGAGCATCTTGCGGCTTTTGCGCCAGGTGCCGTCGATGACCACCAGCCGAAGGCGCTCTGGCGGCTGCGGCCAGGGCAAGGGTAGGGGGCTGGCCGCAGCCAGCCCCAGGGCGGCATCCTGCTCTGCGGTATCGGGGTAGAGCAGCAGGCTGTGGCGTGGCGCACCATCGGTATCGGTCCAGCTGGCCCAGCTTCCATGGAGAGCCGCTTCCAGCTCGTCGGCATCGAATTCCTCGCCCACCATGACCCGGCTATGCGGCAGACACAGATGCAGCAAATGCCCCGTGCCCTTGGCTTCATGCACTTCCATGGGATGCATGAGGATCAGCACCTCCACCTGATGCGCGACCGCCTGGGCCAGCGAGCAGATGCAGGTGCGCAGTGCTCGGTGACAGTGGGGGCAGCGAGGGCGAGGGTCAGGTCTGCTCATGGTTCAAGAGCTGTTTGTGTCTTTGGAGAAGGCAAGGCGATTTTTATTCAGGCCGATGTCCCTGAAACAGCAACGCCCGCAAGCATGGGCTGCGGGCGCTGTTGCGGGAGTCGTGAAGGACTTAGAGGCGACCCTTGAAGTAGGTGGCCTTGTCCATATCGGATACGTCCACGCTCAGCTGCACCATCACATCGGCAGGCTGGGGCACGAGGCGGCTCAGGACTTCGGCAATGCCGTCCGACATCTGCTTCTTGGCTTCGGTGCTGCGGCCTGCCATCAGCTGCAGGTGTACATGGACAAAGCCGCGCTTTTCGGGCTGGGTGCCGATATAGACATGGTCCATGTTCAGGCGGGCAATACGGGCCTTCACATCGGCTTCATCGAGAACGGTGGGATGGGAGCAGACCACTGCGTTGATGTCGCGCATCAGTTCGCGCTCGTTCAGGCCGGTCAGGTTGTCGGTGTATTCAATATGCAGATGAGGCATGGAGTTCTCTCGCTCGGTGTTGGAGGCAAAAGCCGTTTTTACAGCATCTGGGTGGGCACTTTGTGGCGCAGCTCGACCTGTTTGTTGCTGTCGTCCACAAAGACCAGCTGCGGCTGGTGCTCGGCCACATCGCTTTCATGAACCTGGGCGAAGGCGGCAATGATGAGCAGATCGCCCACGCTGGCGCGGCGAGCGGCCGAACCGTTGACGGAAATCATGCCCGAGCCGCGCTCGCCCTTGATGGCGTAGGTCACGAAGCGCTCTCCGTTGTCGATATTCCAGATATGGACCTGTTCGTTTTCAGCAATGTTGGCGGCATCCAGCAGATCCTCGTCGATGGCGCAGGAGCCTTCGTAGTGCAGCTCGCATTGCGTGGTCTTGACGCGGTGGATCTTGGATTTGAGCAGGGTGCGGAACATGGTTGTCTCTCTGGGGCGCTTTGCGCGTTGCTGGAATGGGGCAGGCCTGTGCTTGCGAAAAATCACGCAAGTCTAAATGCGATCGGTAAAACCCATGTAGTTCATTGAGGGCATTGACAGGGAAATGCGGCGCCTGCGCATTCTCGATGTCGATAGTTCTGCCAACCGCTGATGTAGGACGATGTGACGATTGTGGTTGAGATTGTTGTTTTGTTGAGAATTTAAGGGTTGTAATTAATGTTTCATTTTCACTTTGTTTAATGACTTCAGTCCCAGACGGGGCCCGTCCAAGGCAGGCCATTTCCGTACTGCATGGGCTTTCTCATTTCTACAAACAAGTGAACAGCATGAAACGAACTCTTCTCGCCCTTGCCGCCCTGACCGTTTCCGCCGGTGCCCTGGCTCAATCCAGCGTGACCGTCTTTGGCGTGGCCGACGTGTCGGTGGCCCACATCTCCACGACCGGCAAAAGCGTTTCCGGCCTGGCCAACGGCGGCAACTCCAGCAGCCGTCTGGGCTTTCGCGGCGTGGAAGATCTGGGCGGCGGCCTGAAGGCCGATTTCTGGCTGGAGGGCAGCCTGAGCGTGGACGACGGCACGGCTTCCGGTTTCAAGTTCGATCGCCGCTCCACCGTCAGCCTGCTGGGCAACTTCGGTGAAGTCCGCCTGGGTCGCGACAAGACCCCCGCCTACCAGAACCTGGAAACCTTCCATGCCTTTGGCGACTACGGCATGGGCGCCATCAACGGCCATAACCTGATCAGCGGCTCGGCTGCAGGCACCTCCGAAGGCTCCAACCCCAAGCGCAACTCCAATGCCATCAGCTATCTGCTGCCCAAGCTGGGTGGCGTCTACGGTCAGCTGACCCACAGCTTCGGCGAGCAGGCCGACGACCACAGCCTGGCCAGCTCCACCGGCCTGCGTCTGGGCTATGCCAACGGTCCCCTGAACGTTGCCGCAGCCTACGGCATCGCCCGCGGCGGCACGGCTGCCGCTGGCGTGGACTACAAGACCATGAATCTGGGCGCTTCCTACAACTTCGGCGTTGTCACTCCCATGCTGCTGATCGCGTCCGACCGCGGCAACGGCAAGCGTGTCGATCTGTACAGCCTGGGCGTGAAAATGCCTCTGGGCGCCGGCGAACTGCGTGCTGCCTACACCTGGTACAAGGACAAGAAGCAAAACGATGCGGACTCCCAGCGTCTTGCCCTGGGCTATGGCTACAAGCTGTCCAAGCGCACCGAAATCTATGCAGCCGTGGCGCGCATGAGCAATGACGACAAGGCTTCCCGCAAGCTGGGTTCGTCGCTGAGCCCTACACCCGCTGTGGGCAAGAGCCTGACGGGCTACGAAATCGGCCTGCGCCACAATTTCTAAGAGCATGGGCAGCAAAGAGCTGCGGCGGCTGCCGCACTCTGCTGCCTGATGATCTTGCCGAGTTAGGCCTCCTGGTGGGGAAGCCGTCTGACTCTCAGCAAGCTGGCCCCGCAATAGCGGGGCCTTTTTTTGGGGTTTGTTTCGGGGCTTATGCGGCGGCTGTCTTCAGGACAGATCGAGCACGCAACCGTCGCCGATGCTGTCGCGCCAGACGCGGATGCGGCTGGGCGCAGGCTCAAGGTCGGCCAGGGCATTGGCGATGAAGAGACAGAGGTTTTCCAGCGTGGGCTTGCCCAGGCCCGGCACTTCATCGAGAAAGTGATGGTCTAGCTGATCGCGCAGCAACTCCAGGCGCGCGCGCAGGTGGCCGAGGTCGATGACCATGCCGTTGTCCGGATTGCGCGGGCCTCTCACGCTGACTTCCGCCCAATAAGTGTGGCCGTGAATACGGCGGCTGCCCTCGGTCTCGATAGCCCGCTCCAGGGTATGGGCGGCATCGAAGAAAAAACGCTGGTGAACGGTGAACTGCATAAACGTTATTTCTGGCTTTGCGCATGCAACCGGCGCGCACCAACGCCAGTGACAGCAAGCAAGGGCCTGGGCCGGCCGCGCCGCCCCGCAGCGAGGCTGTCGTCTCCCTCCCGCGTAGAGAGAGAGGGGGAAGGCGCGAAGCGACTCAGGGGGTGTTTCATCGAATGCCCGTCAGCTTGTGGGTTTGCAGGCTCAGGCGCCAGCCGGGGCGCTGCATGCATTGCGCGATACAGGCGGCAATATTGCTGCCCTGCTGGGCATTGTCCATGGGCTGCAGAAAATAGTGCTGGAACTCGGTGCTGGCTTCAATGGCCGCCAGGTCGAACGTGGGCTGAGGCCAGACCAGCTTGAGCTCCTGCCCGCTGCGCTGAATCCAGTCCGCACCGGCCTTGGGGCTGATGCACAGCCAGTCTATGCCCTCGGGTGCGGCCACCGTGCCGTTGCTTTCCACCGAAATACGAAAACCGCGCGCATGCAGGGCGGCGATCAGGGCTGGGTCGACCTGCAGCAAAGGCTCGCCGCCAGTCAGCACCACCATGCGGTGCCGGCTGTCGTCGGCAGGCCACTGGCTCAGGATGCGCTCGGCCAGTTCATCGGCCGTGGCGAACTTGCCGCCCAGCGTGCCGTCGGTGCCGACAAAATCGGTGTCGCAGAACTGGCAGATGGCATTGGGCCTGTCCTGCTCGCGGCCGGTCCACAGATTGCAGCCCGCAAAGCGGCAGAACACGGCCGGCGTGCCGGCCTGGCCGCCTTCGCCCTGCAAGGTGTAGAAAATTTCTTTGACGCTGTATGTCATGTCGTAGGTGTCGCGTCAAGGCGCGGTGGAACAGGAGGCTGACATGCTGCAGCCCAGGATGCGAATGTAAGCCCTTGCTGAACTTCTGGTGGGCCATAGGGTTACAAGGCGCTTGCCTTGCCGGCGGCCCCAGGCCTCACACCGGGGTATAGGCCAGGCGCACGTAAATCGGCGCGTAGGCTTCGGCCTGGGTGATTTCGATCAGCGTTTCCTTGGCCAGCTCCAGCATGGCGATAAAGGTCACGACCAGCACGGTCGAGCCTTTTTCCGGATTGAAGATGCGCTCGAACTCCACGAAACGCTGGCCCTGCAACTGTTTGAGGATCTGGCTCATGTATTCGCGCACCGAGAGCTCTTCGCGTGTGATCTTGTGGCTTTGCACCAGCTTGGCGCGCTTGAGGATGTCGCGCCAGGCGGCTTGCAGCTCGCCGATTTCCACATCCGGAAAGCGCGGTTGCAGGCTTTGCTCGATATAGACCGTGGCCTTGAGAAAGTCGCGCCCGTAGGTGGGCAGCTGTCCCAGTTGCTGGGCGGCCAGCTTCATCTGCTCGTATTCGAGCAGGCGGCGCACCAGCTCGGCGCGCGGATCCTCGGCTTCCTCGCCGTCCTCCTGCTTCTTGGGCGGCAGCAGCATGCGCGACTTGATCTCGATGAGCATGGCCGCCATCAGCAGATATTCGGCTGCCAGCTCCAGATTGCGGCTGCGCACCTCGTCCACATAGGTCATGTACTGGCGCGTCACGTCCAGCATGGGGATGTCGAGGATGTTGAAGTTCTGCTTGCGGATCAGGTAGAGCAGCAAGTCCAGCGGGCCTTCAAAGGCTTCGAGAAAGACTTCCAGCGCATCGGGCGGGATATAGAGATCCTGCGGTAGCGCAAACAGCGGCTCGCCGTACAGGCGTGCCAGGGCCACCTGATCGACGACCGAAGGCGACGGATCAGAAGCGTCCGGGTTCTGGCCCGGCAACAGGGTCTGTTCTTCAGCCTCGCTCATGGTCTGCTATGGATTGCAGAGCTGAGCGCGCTTGATGAGTAAGCGCTTGAGGCTGATTTCATCGAAAAGATCAGGAGTGGTTGGTCTGGTACACGTAGGGCTGTTGTTCCACGCGACCGGCGCGCAGATCTTCCCAGACTTCATAGTTCACGTCCTTGTCCCACAGCAGGGCGCGACCGGCTTGCTGTTGCTTGTCCAGCTCAGGCTTTTGCTGCTTCAGGTCGTTGATGAAGTTGGTGGTGTCGGAACGGTAGTCGGGGCGGCGGAAGAAAGACATATGTGTAAAACCTCTCAGAACAGCGGATTTTAGCCCGTCGCGGACGCCAGGCCCGCTCCGGGCCTTTAGAACGTGCTTGCGATCTCCTCGCGCCGCGACAGAGGCTTTGCGGGATGGGATGCCAGGGGGCGGCCCCCCGCGCGCGATACCGCAGCAATAGCTCTGCTGTTGCGAGGATTTGCGCGGACGGCGAGGCAACGCCGCAGACCGCCCCTGACCGGGCATCCGCAAAGACACTGTCCCGAAGGGTTGGAGCGAAATCGGGCGATTTCTTCGCGCTGACTCTTGCTTGCACCCCGGTGCAAGCGGCGAGCCACCGCTTCGAACTCATCCCGATTGCGCTCCAACGCGGCTGCGTAGAGATCGCAAGCTCGTTCTTATAGATCCTTGAGACAGATCTGCGCGAACTCCTTGCAGTCGTCCGAGGCCAATGGCGAATCGACGATCTTGCGCAGCACAGCGGCAAATTCGGCGGATCCGACCGGGTTCGGGTCGCCGCGCTGAAAGTCCTCGTCCACGCGCATGGTGCGGTCCAGCCAGCCTATCACCTGCACACTGGGTTGGCGCTCCAGCGACGCCAGCAAGGCCGGGGTGTAGGCGGCCATGGGGTGCTCCTCGATCAGGCCACCGAACGGACCGGGGCCGCCATAGTCCAGTTCGGGATAGGTTTCGATCAGCGTCAGGATATGCGGCAGAACCTGCTCCAGTGCGGCGTCCTGCAGTGTCTCCAGATGTTCGTAGACGGGATCGATGATCAGCCATTTGTCCTGCTGATCCTGGGCCGCCTGTGCGGCGCTGGTGAATTGGGAAAACAGCTGCTCTATGGTTGTGCTCACTGGGGATAGCTCCGTTTTGACAAGCGTTTGCAAAAGTGGCGCGCGTGCGCGGGTGGCTTGATGTCAGAATTCGCATTCTGTCTGGCAAGCATTGTGATCCAAGCCCATGAATATTTTTTCCCGTGTGACAGCGGCCCTGGCGGCGGCTGCTATCAGCACCCTGGCGCTGCTGGGCTGCGACGAGCAGAAGATCAAGGAGCTGGAGGAAGGCCTGTCCACCGAGGCCGATGTGCGCGCCCGGTTCGGCGAGCCCGAGCGCATCTGGAACGAGGAAGACGGCTCGCGAACCTTCGAGTACAACCGTCAGCCGGCCGGTGCCAGGAACTACATGATCACCATAGACACTGACGGCAAGATGAGCGCGCTGCGTCAGGTGCTGGCTCCGCATGTGTTTGCCAAGGTCGTGCCCGGCATGGAGGAAAACGAGGTGCGCCGCATGCTGGGCAAGCCCGCCAAGATGATGACTTACAAGCTCAAGCAGGAAACCGACTGGGACTGGAACTACATCGATCCGCCCACTCGCGAGATGCAGTTTACGGTCACCTTTGGCTCCGATGGCCGGGTGCTGCGCACGCTCAACCGCGAGCGCCTGCCCGACGAGTCGCGCGGCTGATCGCCTGCAAAGCCACCGGATCTGTTCAAAGCCCTGTTTACGATGGCGCAGACAGGGCTTTTTTGCCTCTGGTCTGAAGAGGGCCTGAATGCTGTGGTGGCGGGGGAGTCGAGATGCTTCTGAATTGATAGCTTTTGACGCTTTCCCTGTAAGCGATGGATGCCGAAAAGCTTGAAATATACGACGGAGTTGCGCCTGAAATTCCCCTTCGAGATTTGTTGCGTTGCAGCAAATCATGTGCATACAGCATGAGTCCATCCGTAAAATTAAGGGGTTTCCCGGTGTTATCCGCACCGGCTCGCCCCAGTCTTTATCGAGATCATGGGCATCAATCTTGCTGTCTTACCCGACATGTCGACACCGCTATCTTCTTCGGCCAGCTCTGCTCTGGCCGGCCGCATGGATGCCCCCGCTGCTGCTGCGCCGGCCACTTCGGGCCTGCGCCATGGCCGCTTCGAGGACGCGCAGGCCCTGTTCACGGGCTCGCTGTTTGTCTCCATCACCATGATGCTGTTTGCGCAGGCGGGACTGCTCACGGGCAGCACGGCGGGCGTGGCTTTTTTGCTGCACTATGTGACGGGACTGCCTTTCGGCGCCATTTTCTTCGTCATCAATCTGCCGTTCTACTGGTTTGCCTGGAAGCGCATGGGCGCGGAGTTCACGATCAAGACCTTTGTCTCGGTTGCCATGCTGGCGCTGATGGCCGATGTGGGCCCGCGCTTCATCCATATCGACTATCTGAATCCGCTCTATGCGGCCGTGGCTGGAGGCTTGCTCATGGGGTCGGGTTGCCTGTTCCTCGCACGGCATCATTCCAGCCTGGGCGGAGCCACCATCGTCTCTCTCTATCTGCAGGACCGCTACGGCATTCGCGCCGGCAAGGTGCAGATGATGATCGACTGCACTGTTGTGCTGCTGGCGCTGGCTATCGTGCCGCTGGAGCGTGTGGCGTATTCGGTGCTCGCTGCGGTCATCATGAGCATGTTCCTGTGGATCAGCCATCGCCCCGGCCGCTATCAGGGCAACTGAGGTCTGTCATCCATGAAAAAGCCCCGCTCCGGTGCAAACCGGACGGGGCTTTTTCATCGTCGTGCCGCCTAGGCCCTCTCGGAGGGGCCGCGGCCACACGTAGTGGGCAAGCGTGGGGAGCCATTTCTCATGGCTCTCGCGATCAGGTGACGCTGATTGTCTTCTGGGCGCTCAGTGTCTGGCCTTGCTCGTCCTTCCACTGCATATTCAGCTCGCCGCTTTCGCGCGCCACAAAGGGGAACTCGATATAAGGGTTCTGGGCAATCGAAATACCTGGCTCCCAGGCAAACAGCAAGGTATTGCCCAGCTTGGCTTCAAAGCGGCTGACGATATTGCGCGGGCGCACCTTGCCCGTGGCCGGGTCGGTGCGCAGACCGCTTTCCATGACATGTTCCATCTGCGCGCGCACGCGCAGCACTTCGCCCTTCTTGGGGCTGGCATTGCTGACCCAGACGCGGGGTGGCTTATTCATCTAAATTCCTTTCAGTTCAGGCATCCATCGTGAATGTGGATGCAACTACGCCCCGAACCAGAAGTGGGCCTGGGCCAGCAACCGCCGCGCAAAGACCGACCTGCCGCGCGGGCGGTGTCCCCCTCGGCCACGCAAAGCGTGGCACAACAGAGGGGGAGGGAGCGCAGCGACTCAGGGGGTGTTTCCAGATTCACATGCCGCAGCCGCTGGCGGCCACGGTCGTCGCCTGTTTGGCGACCAGTACCTTGCCGCTCTTCATGCGCGCCAGCGCGTGAACAGTCTGCGATTGGGACAGGCGTATGCGCACCGCCGCCTCGGCCGTTCCGGCTGCTGCAGTGAACTGCATGCGGCAGGTCAGCGGCGAGGGGTTGAGCTCGGCCAGCACGATGATCTCCTCGCACCAGTCCTGCTCGGTGATGGGCAGCGTCACTTTGACCTTGACGGGCACGGCGCTGGGGTTGTCGGCCAGCACGGGCACATCGAGCTGCAGGCCTTCGGCCAGGCCGGGCTTGCCGCTCGTGAACTGCTCCATGGCTTTTCTGAACTCGGCCGGGTTGGGGGCCAGCGGTCCGACCAACGGAGCCTTGGCCTGGGCGAGAGCAGGGGCGGGCAGAGCCAGACTGGCCCCGGCTGCCGCCGCGCTCAGCACCATGCTTCTACGGGTGGTGTTCTTGAACATTGCTTCTCTTCAATCCAATCAACAAAACTTCAAAACTCGCACCGGCTCCAAGCGAGAGACGCCAAGCAAGAGCCGCCTCGCGGCGGGGGCGCCTAGCAGAGGGCGTCGTCCCCCTCCCGAAGAGAGAGGGGGAAGCGGCAAGGCCGCTCAGGGGGAGATTTAAGTGCCCAAGAAATCACCGAACTTGCCGTTGATCCAGGCAAAGTCTTCCTTGACGAGATCGGAGGTGCGCACGTCCATGTCGATCTGGGTCTGGTTGACCTGGCCGCTGGCGTCCACCTCGTATTCGAACTTCACCGAAATTTCTTCCTGAGGGTCGCCGTTGACCATCATGTAGCAGAGGTTGTCGGGCAGCCGGGCCACGACCTCCTTGCCGGCCACGCGCTCGGCAATGTTCCGGGCGACGATCTTGCCGATGTAGTTGGCCACATGGCCGCTCTTGGGATAGTGGCCGAACTGGGGCGAGATCGCGCCCATCAGATCGCCCACAAAGTAGACGCGGTCGTCGCTCCTGGCATGGAACAGACGGTTATGCATATCGGCCCAGCCCGTGGGCTTGCCGGTGGCGGCATCCTTGCCTATCAGGTCCGCCTTCCAGACCATGTCGGCGGCCTGGTGGGGCGGCATGAGGATGGCGTCGTCGAACTTGAAGTCGCCCGCAGCGGTCTTGATCTGCTTGTTGAAGGGGTCCACTTCCTTGATGCCGGCATTGGGCACATGAGTGATGATGTCTGCGTACAGCTCTTCGAAAGCCTGCTTGTAGCCCACGCCGATGGGGGCGATCTTGGGCTTGGGGTCGAGGATCAGGATCTTGCCGGGAATCTTGTTCTTCTTGATATGCCAGGCGATCAGGCAGGCGCGCTCATAGGGCGAGGGCGGGCAGCGATGCGGTGGAGGCGGCAGCGTCATCACCAGCGTGCCTCCCTTGAAGTTCTTGACCTTGCTCTTGAGCGAGAGCATTTCCTGATTGGGGATGTAGGCGTTGGGAAAGTGGGTGCGCGTGTACTCGATGGCGCGCTGGTCGTTGCCGAACCAGGCCTCGTAATCGTTGCGAATGCCGCCCGAGAGAATCAGGAAGTCATACTCGATCAGGCCATGGGCCGTGCGCACCAGCTTCTTGTCGCGCTCGAAGCCCTTGACTTCGGTCTGCAGCAGCGTGTAGCCATATTTGTTGGCCGGGTGCAGCATGTCGCGGTTCACGAAGTCCGTGCCAACTATGTCCACCAGCCACTTGTTGCTCATGGGGCCGGACCAGAAGGTCGGATTGCGCTCCAGCAGCACGACGTCGGAAGCGGGAATCAGCTCGCGCAGATAGCGTGCCGCCGTCATGCCGCCCCAGCCGCCGCCGCAGATCACGATGCGCGGCCCCTTGCCCTTGCGCGGCAGGATGGGGGACTGGCTGCTGATGATGGCGGGTGCAGCCATTGCCGGGCCGGCAGCGGCGCCCAGGGCGAGTGCGGGCGGAGTCCAGAGGAAATGGCGACGTTGCATGAGCATTGCTCCTGTAATGGGAATGAAGGTCTGATCAAGGCCTCGGATTCGGGGGAGGGAAGCAAGCTTGGGCGCAGCGCGATGGGATTGCCTCTCAGCCGACACGCGGCACAAGCAGAGCTGGTGGCTGCAGATTCTAGGAGCAGGCCCTGATCCGGAGGTGAATACCCAAGCGAAGCCAGCGCTATTGCTGGCGTAGCAGGCGCAGGCTGAGAAGCGCTCCGAGCAGGATGCCGGCGACGGCCGCAAAGCTGGCCAGCGACAGCGTGGACAGCCCGCTCAGTCCCTGGCCTATGGAGCAGCCTGCGGCCAGCACGCCGCCAATGCCCATCAGCAGGCCGCCACCGGCGCTGGCAGCCAGCCGGCTGGTGGAGTCAAAGCCTTCCCAGCGTGCCGTGCGACTGCCAAAGGCTGCGAGAAATGCGCCGGCGAGCACGCCTGCCGTCAGCGCCAGGCCTATGCCGGGCTCGCGGCCCACGGACAGTTGCAGATAGAGCAGGGTCTCGGCGATCGGGCCGATGAAGCTCAGCGAGGTGAGGCGGGCCGGCTCGAACTCATCGACCCCGATATGCGCAGTCAGCCACCAGCCGGCAGCCACCAGCAGGCCTATGAGCAACGCACTGCCCCACTGCAAGCGGCTTTGACGCAGGCCGGGACGCAGCAGGGCGTAGGCCAGCAGCGGCAAGGCCAGCGCAAGCGTCAGCAGCCATGTATTCAGGGAAGACAGATAGGCGGGCAAGGTGGCCTGGGCCAGAGTGAGGGGGGCGAGGGCCTGCAGCCACAGGCGCAGAGGCGTCAGCACACCCGTCATGGCCAGTTGTGCGCCCAGCGCCAGAAACACCAGGGTGACCAGAGAGCGCAGATTGCCTCCCGCCAGCAGCACCAGAGAGCGTGCTCCGCAGGCGCGTGCCAGCACCATGCCGATGCCAAACAGCAAACCACCAATCAGCACGCCAGCCATGGAAAAGCTGGGCCGCGCAATGGCGGCCTGGCTCAGATCGAGCATTCCCAGAGCCTGCAGCCCCTGCGAGGCCAGCAAGGCTACGGCCAATGCCAGGGCAAAGGCCTGCAGTGCAGGTGCCTGGCCCGCAGCGACTTCGGTATCTCGCCCCATCTGCTGGCGCAGGCCGCGCAGCAGACAGAAACGCCCCAGACGCGCGGCGACGCCGAAGGCCATGCCCAGCAAAAAAACAGACCACAACAACATATCAGTCGTTCAATAAAGCAGAGGAGGGCGGGCGGCAGAGATTCACACCAGGCGCATGAAGCGTGAACTTTCGCTCGGGCTGGCGAGCAAGGGCCGCCCCGCAGCAAAGCCAGCGTCCCCCTTCCCGCAAGCGAAGCGTCGCGAGAGAAGGGGGAAGGCGCGTCAGCGCCTCAGGGGGATGCCTCTATTCAAGCACCCCAGATATCCGCGCTGATCGCCTTGTACCAGGCTGCGCCGTAGTCGGCCTCGGCCTTTCGGAAGGCGGCATCGCCGTTCAAGGGGCTCACGCCGCCGGAGTCTGGCACCTCGATCAGCTTGCCCGCCGCCGTGCGGTAGACGCCGGCCACGGAGATGCCGTAGTCGGTGCCGATCAAGCTGTAGCAGGTGTTGGCAAAGGCCGCCGCAGGCAGGGGCTGGCCGCTCAGCTCGGCGGCAATCGCGGCAGCGGCCACCTTGCCTTGCGTATTGGCGGCAAAGCCGGACTTGGGCATGGGCGTAGCAATCGTGGCGTCGCCCAGCACATAGACATGCTGGACCTGAGTGGACTCAAAGGACTCGGGCTTGACGGGCACCCAGCCGCTGGCATTGGTCACGCCGGCACGGTCGGCAATAAAGCCGGCCTTCTGGGGCGGGATGACGTTGAGCACATCGGCCTTGTGCCTGGTGCCGAACGCGGTTTCCACTTCCAGGTTCCTGGCATCCACGCGCGTGACCTTGCCGTCATCGGCCTGCTTGACCCATTCGATCATGTCGCCATAAAGCGCTTTCCAGCCCTGAATGAACAGGCCTTGCTTGGAGAAGGCATCCTTGTCGTCCAGCAGCAAAATCTTGGACCGGGGTTTGTGCTTCTTGAGGTAGTGCGCCACCATGGCCGCGCGCTCGTAGGGACCGGGCGGGCAGCGGAAAGGGTTGGCAGGGATGACCATCACGAACTTGCCGCCGTCGGGCATGGCTTCGAGCTGCTTCTTGAGCAACTGGGTCTGTGCTCCGGCCTTCCAGGCATGGGGAGCGAGCTGGGCGGCCGCCTCGTCATAGCCTTCCAGTGCATTCCAGCGCATGTCGATGCCGGGCGAGAGTACCAGCTTGTCATAGCTCAGCGCCTGACCGTTGGACAGCAGCACGCGCCTGGAGTCGGTCAGGACCTGGTCGGCACGTGCATGGACCACGTTCACGCCGGCCTTGCGCAGACCGCCGTAGCCGTGGCCTATGCTGTCCCAGCTGCGCAGGCCGGCCAGGTACAGATTGGAGAAGGGGCAGGTATAGAAGCGCTCGGCCGGCTCCACCAGTGTGACCTGGATATGCGGTGCGAACTGGCGCAGATAGCGCGCGGCCGTGGCTCCGCCAAAGCCGCCTCCGATCACGACCACATGGGCCGAAGCTGCCTTGGCCTGCACGATGGCGGGCACGGCGAAACTGGCTGCGCCGGCGGCGGCACCGCCGAGAATTTGACGACGATTGATCTGCATTACTGGCCCTTCTTGCTGAACCACTGGGCCAGCGCTTTGAGTTGCTCATCGTCGTAGCCCTTGGCCAGACGGGTCATGACGGTGGCGTCCTTGGCGGTGCCGGC
Organism: Comamonas sp. E6; assembly: GCF_001010305.1. NCBI lineage: Bacteria > Pseudomonadati > Pseudomonadota > Betaproteobacteria > Burkholderiales > Comamonadaceae > Comamonas > Comamonas sp. E6. The sequence goes on along the minus strand of NZ_BBXH01000013.1, from coordinate 146,750 downwards.
CTTGAAGGCCTGCAGGCGCTGCAGCAGATGGGCCTCGGGCAGGCCGCGCAGCTGGGGAATGACGCCCGTGGAGCGGCCGTCCGGGCCGTGGCAGTTGGCGCAGCTGGCAGCCAGCACGGCCACATCCTGCACACGCAAGGAGGTGGCAGCAGAGCTGGCCAGGCTGGGCAGCGGCGCTGCCAGGGCAAGAGCCAGCCATAGCGCAGAGCGCGCTGAAGTGAGCAAGGGTTTCGATCGCATGGGGCCTCCCGTTGTCCCCACGCAAGGCCGCGTGGGGGATTTATGACCTCGATGCCTGAATGTGCGCGGCCTTTGTTATGTGTGGTGAATGTCGAGCATTCTTCTGGGCAGGGGCGGAGCAGGCAGAGCTGATGGAGTCGGATTCTAGGAAGCGGACCGGCTCTGACAAGCTCAATATCCCGGTGGTGTAACAGGAAGTTATTGGTTATTTAGTTATGCTCTGCGCTTGTGCTTGTGGGTGCGCGCCAGGGCATGAAAAAACCGCATTGCGCTATCTGATGTGTAGCGCGATGCGGTTTCCTGTGAACGGATACGGGTGATTCGTCAGTTTTGCGGCGGCAGTCCGTCAGAGGGCGCGGCAGGTATGGTGTTGGCGGTCGCTGCCGGCATTTCTGCCGCTGCGGGAGCGCTTGCCGACGGATCGCGGTAGCGAATATTCACGCCGCTGGCATCGGGCTGATCCTCATCCATCAAGGCATCGGCGGCCTTGCCAACCCCCTTGCCCACGATCTTGGCCGTGCCGATGGCGGCATCGGCGGCCAGGCCCACGGCCCCGGCCGTCACGCTGATGGCAGTGCCGGTGACGGCGATCACGGTGCAGCCCGAAAGCGCCAGGCATAAAAAAGCTCCAGCCAGCCAGAAGCCGCAGGAGCCTGATGAGGCACGCCCCCGGGAGGAGACACCGGGCAAGCGCCTAAGGCGGCCCTGCCGCCTCGCGGCGAAGGTGTCGTCCCCTCGGGGGGAAGGCGCCGAAGGCGACTCAGGGGGGATCATGAGATCAATGAATCCGCATGCCGGGCATGGCGCCGGGGAAGGGCTCCAGCACATAGATGCCGGGATGGGCCTTCTCGTCAGCGTGGCTGGCGGCCAGCACCATGCCTTCGGACAGTCCGAACTTCATCTTGCGCGGTGCCAGATTGGCCACCATCACCGTCAGCTTGCCCTGCAGCTGCTCAGGCTGGTACATGCTGCTGATGCCGCTGAACACGTTGCGGGTCCTGGGCTGGCCGTTTTCGTCCTTCTCGCCCACGTCCAGCGTCAGCTGCAGCAGCTTGGTCGAGCCTTCGACCGTCTTGCATTCCAGAATCCTGGCGATGCGCAGATCGACCTTGGCAAAGTCGTCGATGCTGATGGTCTCGGCCAGCGGCTCGCCGCCGGGGGCACTGGGGTCGATCACGGGCTCGGCCTTCTTGGCAGCCTTCTTCTCGGCCTTGGCGGGTTCGGCGGCGGGGGCGGCCTGGCCGGCGGGCGCTTCGAACAGGGCTTCGAGCTGCTTGGGATCGACGCGCTGCATCAGATGCTGGTAGATGCCGATCTGGTGGCCTGCGCCCAGGGGCTTGACCACGTCGGCAAAGCTCTCGGGCGGCACGATGAGGAATCGGGCCACTTCGGCGGCCACGCCGGGCAGGATGGGGCTCAGGTAGATGGTCAGGATGCGGAAGGCTTCGATGCAGGTCGTGCACACATCGTGCAGGCGCGCATCCATGCCTTCCTTCTTGGCCAGTTCCCAGGGCTTGTTGGCGTCCACATAGCTGTTGACCTTGTCGCACAGCAGCATGATCTCGCGCGCGGCGCGGGCGCTGTCGCGGGCCTCGTAGGCGGCGACGATGGCGGTTTGCTGCTCGCGAAGCGCGGCCAGCAGGGCCTGGCCGTCTTCGCTTACCTGACCCAGCCTGCCGTCAAAGCGCTTGCTGATGAAGCCTGCGGCGCGCGAAGCGATGTTCACGTACTTGCCGATCAGGTCGGAGTTGACGCGCAGCATGAAGTCTTCGGGATTGAAGTCGATGTCTTCGTTCTTGCCGTTGAGCTTGGCGCCCAGGTAGTAGCGCAGCCACTCGGGGTTCATCTTGAGCGACAGGTACTTGAGCGGGTCGAGGCCAGTGCCGCGGCTCTTGCTCATCTTCTCGCCGTTGTTCACGGTCATGAAGCCATGCACGCAGATCCTGGTCGGCGTCTTGCGGCCGCTGAACTTGAGCATCGCAGGCCAGAACAGGGTGTGGAAGGTGATGATGTCCTTGCCGATGAAGTGGTACTGCTCCAGGTCGGGGTCGGCCATATAGGCGTCGTAGTCTTCGCCGCGTCGGTTGAGCAGTTCCTTGAGCGATGCCAGATAGCCCACGGGCGCATCGAGCCAGACATAGAAGTACTTACCCGGAGCGTCGGGGATCTCGATGCCGAAATAGGGCGCGTCGCGGCTGATGTCCCAGTCGTCCAGGCCTTCGCTGGTCGAGCCGTCGGGGTTGGTGCGAACGCCGAACCATTCCTTGATCTTGGCCGCCACTTCGGGCTGCACATGCTTGCCGTTCTGCGTCCATTCGGTCAGGAAATCCACGGCGCGCGGGTCGGAGAGCTTGAAGAAGAAATGCTCGGACGACTTCATCACCGGCGTGGCACCCGACAGGGCCGAGAACGGGTTGATGAGATCGGTGGGCGCGTAGACCGAGCTGCAGACTTCGCAGTTGTCACCGTACTGGTCCTTGGCGTGGCAGCGCGGGCATTCGCCCTTGATGAAGCGGTCGGGCAGGAACATGTTCTTCTCGGGATCGAAGAACTGCTCGATGGTGCGGGTTTCGATGAAGCCGGCCTTCTTCAGGTCCAGATAGATCTGCTTGGACAGCTCGTGGTTTTCGGCGCTGTCGGTGTTGCTCCAGTTGTCGAAGGCAATGTGGAAGCCGTCGAGATACTGCTTGCGGCCGGCGGCGATGTCGGCCACGAACTGCTGGGGCGTCTTGCCGGCCTTTTCGGCGGCAATCATGATGGGCGCGCCGTGGGCGTCGTCGGCACCCACGAAGTTGACCGCATTGCCCTGCATTCGCTGTGCACGCACCCAGGTGTCGGCCTGGATGTATTCCATGATGTGGCCGATGTGGAAGTTGCCGTTGGCGTACGGCAGGGCGGTGGTGACGAATAGTTTGCGTGCGGTCATGAGGAAACAGCTTTCACAGAGAACCTGTCATTCTAGAAGGGCTTGGCGCCAGGCTGCGGGCGCGGGTTTTGCGGCGGCGCCCGCCGAGTTCGTTCGGGAACGGCAGTTGCTTTGTTTTTTATAGCTAATTACGTAGTTCAAATATTGTTTTCAATGCAAAAATAATATTAATTCTATGAATATAAAGCGTAGGCAGCTTCAAAATTTGAAGCGATAGCCGAAGCTGCGCTCAGCCCACAGAAGGCTTTTTGTTGCGATACATGTCCTGGTCGGCTACCTTGAGCAGGCTTTGCGCATCCTGGGCATCCCTGGGATACAGGGCCTGTCCCACGGATGCGCCCACGGTCACGGCTTCGCCCTCGGGAATGCCTTGCAGCGTGCCCAGCGGCTGCTGCAGCGCATGCTCTATCTTCAGGCGCACGGCCTGTACCTGCTCCTCGTCGCTGACGCCGCGCAGGATGAGGATGAACTCGTCACCGCCCAGACGCGCCACGACGTCATCGGGGCGCAGCAGATTGCGCAGGCGCAGGCTGATCTCGGCCAGTGCCAGATCTCCGTTGTCATGGCCCCAGCGGTCATTGAGCGGCTTGAAGCGATCCAGGTCCACAAACAGCAGGGCAAACGGGGTGGCCATGCTCTGGCCGGGCAGGGGGCGGGTGAGCGTGGTCAGAATATGCTGCAGTGCACTGCGGTTGCTGGCCCCGGTCAGTGGATCGGTAAACAGGCTGTGGCGCATGCGGTGGAAATTGTGGGCCAGCTCGCCAATTTCATCGCGGCGCTGCACTTCGATCGGCGTGTCGATTTCGCCCAGGCCCACGCGGCGCACGGCGCGGGTCAGCGAGCGCATATCGTTGGCCACGGCGCCGAAGATGCGGGTGCCGATGACGACGGCCACGACCAGGGCCAGCAGGCCCAGGCTGCCCACCAGGGCCATATGGCGGTAGACGCCGGCCAGCATGTCCTTGTGCGGCACGGCCACCACGGCCATCCAGTCCTGACCGGCTCCATTGCTCAGGCGCCGGTAGGCAATGCGAATATGGTTGTGCCTGTCATCTTCGAGCAGGGCCGTGCCGGGGCCGTCGCTGGACAGCGAGGACTGGAAGGCGCCCTGGATTTTGTCGTACACCGCCTGAATCAGCGGGTCCTGGCTGTTGGCGGCGCTCATGCGCTCCAGCTTGCCGTCTTCACGCCGGTGGATGTTGGGCATGCCGGTGGCTGCGATCAGGGAGCCGTTGGCCTCGATGATGAAGGCGCGGCCATGTTCGCTCAGATGCAGCTGGTTGACGAATTCGTTGAGCGCGCGCAGAGAAATATCAGTGGCAATCACACCCTCGAGACTGCCCTTGCTGGAGAGAATGCGGCGTGCGCGCGTGAGCACCAGGTCCTTGGCGCTGAAGTCGATATAGGCAGGAGTCCAGATCACATCGGTCGACTCCGCGGCAAGCTTGAACCAGGGGCGCTGGCGCGGCTCGAACAGATTGGTTTCGGTGGATTCGTAGATCGGCTCGGCATGCATGCCGGCGACCTTGAAGTAGCTGCGGTGCTCGCCGGGCTGAATCTTGAGGCGCAACTGGCCCAGTTCTGGCGCCACTCGCTTGAGAGCAATGCCCTGGCCCGCGATATTGGCGTAATACACATAGTCATTGGGCCGGGTATGCAGCGAGGTCGCTACCCACAGCCGGGAGATCAGGTCGGGAATATGTTCGCGGATGTCGGTAGCTACGGGCTGGCCGCTGGGAAACGCAGCCTCCAGCACGGCGCTGGACGGGTGCAGGTGACGATCCACGATCAGCGCGATACGCTCGGCTTTCTCTTCCATCACCTGTTCGGACAAGGCGGACACCGTGTTGCTGCCCGTCCAGTACCAGAGCATGCCCAGGGCCGATGTCAGCAGCGCAATCAGTGCAACAAAAGGCAGGATCAGCGAGAGCTTGAGCGATTTGGAAGCGCGGATGGGCTGTGGGGATGGAGTCACTAGGCGATTGCCGGAAAGATGATGAAGGTCATGCAAAGTGTCTCACGCATCATTTGCCTGGCTCCTTTCGCATCATTAACATTTGTTACATTCTTGAGGCCAACCCAGGAAGGCGCACAGCTCCTCACTTCGGGCCAGTGCGTCTTTGCGGCCCAGTGCTATCAGTTCACGGGTATAGCCTTGCTCAAACAGCAGGTAGCTGGCCAGCGCACCGTCACGCATGGGGTTGCCCGTGCCTGAGCGCACGCCCAGCGTGGCCAGCAGGGTGCGCACCGGCAGCGGCAGCTTGTCGATGTGGCGCGTGGCAATATCGTCGATGCGCTCGCTGGGGGTGATGGCCAGTACCTCGATAGGGCGCAGCCGGCTGTGAATGCGCTCGGCCGGAGAAATCAGGCTCAGCGTGTGATTGATGCGTTCGGCACGCTCTATGTCCACAGCCAGCGTGTCCAGAAAAATGCTGGACAGCGCGTGCCCGGCCACCTGGGCCAGTGTGGGATAGCTGGCATCGACCTGCGGCTGGCTGCTCACGGGCTCGTGGCGTCTGCCCGCGCCGACGACCAGCAGTTTGCAGGCACCCAGATGAATCGCTGGTGCCAGGGGCGCAGTCTGGCGCATGGAGCCGTCGCCGAAATGCTCGAGATGTCCGTCCATGGGCAGCGGCATGGCTGGAAATATGAAGGGCAGGGCCGACGAGGCCAGCAGGTGATCGGCGGTCAGCAGGGTCTGCACGGCCTTGCGCTGGTCGCGCACCCAGGGGCTCAAGGCCTCGCGAGTCTGAAAGAAAGTGATGTGCTGACCGCTGCTGTAGCTGGATGCGGTAATGGCCAGGGCGTGCAGATGACCGCTGTCGATGAGTTGTGGGATGCGCTCGAAAGGCATGAGGCCGCTGTTCATCAGGGTTTTGAGCGGAGCATTGTCCAGCAGCGAGCGCGGGCGCATGCGGCTCCAGCGGGCCAGCGCCCAGCCCAGCGACAACAGCGTCAGCCAGCGTGCGCCGCTGCGCAGCACGCTGAGAGAGTCGGCCTTGTAGATTTGCTCGGTATGCATATGGCCCCAGACATGCAACATGCGCCGCACTGCGCTGTCAAAGGCATCGGCATGGCAAGCCAGGGCTGCGACATTGATGGCGCCTGCCGATGTACCTGCAAGCACTGGAAAGGGATTGGGGCCATGCTGCAGACCGCGAGCGCGGCGCAGCTCGGCGATGGCGGCCAGCACGCCGACCTGGTAGGCAGCCCGGGCGCCGCCGCCGCTGAGCAACAGGCCGGTCTGCCCGATGCTGGAGCTAGGGCCTATGGAGCTCTGCCGCTCTGCTTCGGCAAGACTGGGTGGGAGGGTGGGAGAGAACTGCACTGCCGCCATGGCTGCAGTGTGCCCGGATTGGGCCGCGGGCGGTAGGTGGGCCGGGCCATCGAACGGGCCGGCGGCGGCCCAGGTGACAGTCTGCGGCGGCCGTCAGCTCTTTTTCTGGTTCTTGGCAATCAGCGTGGCGATGGACTTGGCATCCAGCACGACCAATTGATTTTGCGCGGCCCAGCTGGCGGCATTTTCGCCCAGAGGCTGCAGAGCCACGTAAACGCAGAGATCGGCTTTCAGCTTGTGTTGTGCGGCCTGCAGCTCGCGCAGCGGCTCCACGCCATGGGCGGCGGCTTTCCAGCGGCGCGCGCCGACCACGCTGGTCTGGCCGTTGCGCGTCAGCAGCAGATCGGCACCGGCCTGGTTCAGGCGCTGAACCTCATAGCCTTCGGCTTGCCAGGCTGTCTGCAACTGTGCACTGAAGTCGGCCCAGGACTGCTCGGCGATCACCTGCTGAATCTGCTCCAGCCTGGCCGGGCTGGGGGCCCGCAGCTGCTTGTAGCAGGCAATGCAGCCGACGACGAAGAACGGGAAGGCTCCCAGAGCGGCAAAAGGCGAAATGTCCTTGGGGAACACCGCTAGCGACACCAGCACCACCGCAGCGCAGATCGCAAAGCTGATCCACCAGCGTGAGCGCATCAGGACTGCAAACAGGGAATTTTCGGCCATCTTCAATTTCACGGGCTGTCTCTCAAATCTTAGGCAAAGGGCTGCATTGTCTCCTGTGCACAGGGGTTGGACAGCTTCGCTAGACTATCCCTCATTGAAGAAACCTCTGGAAAACTAAATCCAATGGCTGTTACAGAACAAGCGCTTCTGAGCGCGCTGGCCACCGTGCTTGATCCGCACACTGGCAAGGACTTTGTGAGCACGCGCGCCCTGCGCAATCTGCAGATTGCCGGTGACGACGTCTCGTTCGATGTGGAGATTGGCTATCCGGCCCAGAGCCTGCAGCCTGCCCTGCGCAGCCAGTTCATCGCTGCGGCCAGGACTGTGGCTGGCGTGGGCAATGTCTCGGTCAACATCACCACCAAGGTGGCCTCGCATGCCGTGCAGCGTGGCGTGCAGTTGCTGCCCGGCGTGAAGAACATCATCGCCATCTCGTCCGGAAAGGGCGGCGTGGGCAAGAGCACGACCACGGCCAATCTGGCGCTGGCGCTGGCCGCCGAAGGTGCCCGCGTGGGCATTCTGGATGCCGATATCTACGGCCCCAGCCAGCCCATGATGATGGGTGTTTCGGGCAAGCCCGAAAGCCATGACGGCAAGACCATGGAGCCGCTGGAGAACCATGGCGTGCAGGTCATGTCCATCGGTCTGCTGGTCAACAACGACCAGGCCATGATCTGGCGCGGTCCCATGGCCACCCAGGCGCTGGAGCAGATGCTGCGCCAGACCAACTGGAAGGATCTGGACTATCTGCTGGTCGACATGCCGCCCGGAACCGGCGACATCCAGCTGACGCTGTCCCAGCGCGTGCCCATGACGGGTGCCGTGGTGGTGACCACGCCCCAGGACATCGCCCTGATCGATGCCAAGAAGGGCATTCAGATGTTCGAGAAGGTCGGCGTGCCGATTCTCGGCCTGGTCGAAAACATGGCTGCCCATGTCTGCACCAACTGCGGCCATGTCGAACATATCTTTGGCGCAGACGGCGGCAAGAAGATGGCAGGCGAGCAGAACATCGACTATCTGGGGGCGCTTCCCCTGTCGCTGCAGATCCGTCTGCAGGCCGACAGCGGCAAGCCCACGGTGGTGGCCGAGCCCGAGAGCGAAGCCGCACAGGTCTACAAAAAGGTGGCACGCGATCTGGCCGTGAAGGTGGCTCTCAAGGCCAAGGACTTCTCCAGCAAGTTCCCCACGATCACGGTTAGCAGCAATACCTGATGAACCTTCTGACCTCCATGCGTTATCTGGTGGCGCTCAACGAGCACCGCCATTTCGCAAGGGCGGCGCAGGCCTGCCATATCACGCAGCCTGCACTGTCCAATGCGCTCAAGGCGCTGGAGGACGAGTTCGGTGCCGTCATCGTCAGGCGCGGCCGCGTGTTTGGCGGGCTGACTCCCGAGGGCGAGCAGGTGCTGGCCACGGCACTGTCCATGCTCAGGGCCGAGGAGGCGCTGAGACAGGATCTGAGCGCCGCAGCCGGCCAGCTCAAGGGTCTGCTGCGCATGGCTGCCGTGCCTACGGCCATCCCCATGCTGACGCGCTTTGCCGCGCTGCTGCGGGTCCAGCACCCGGGCATCACGCCCATGGTGCTCTCCATGAGCTCGCTTGAGATAGAAACCGGACTCGAAGATCTCTCGCTAGATCTGGCCCTGGGCTACAGCGAAAGGCTGGAGTCGGGCCGCCGCACGGCACGCAGCGCCCGCATCACCATGTGGCCGCAGTATCAGGAGCATTATTTCCTGCTCAGTCCTGCGGCTGAGGAGCAGAGCCAGAAACCTGTGAAATGGGCTCAGGCGGCCAGGCTGCCGCTATGTCTTTTGACGCCGGACATGCATAACCGGCTGATTGTGGACCAGAGCTTTGTGGCAGCCGGCTGCGAGGTCAGTGCGGCCATGGAGACCAATTCCGTGCTGAGCCTGATGCTGGCCGTGACCGAAGGCGGTCTGCACAGCGTGCTGCCCGGTGCGCTGGTGGCGACGCTGCCCGAGTCGGCCCGGATCTCGGTGCGTCCTCTGATTGCGCCCAAGGTGCAGACGGCCATTGCTTTCCTGACCCCTTCGCAGGAGCAGGCGACCCGCGCGCAGCAGGCCGCGTTGGCGCTCATGCAGTCCCAGGCCTGGCGCCAGCAATGTGCGAGCTTTGCCGGGGCCGTGCGCTGATTTGCAATTTGAATCGCGTCATCAATTCAAAGAATTTGACCTGAGATACGGCCGGGGCTGAAATACGGCATGAGACAAAGGGCGCTGGTGCGCCCTCATAACAAGGTCGCCCCATGCCCCATCACCCTATTGCGCAGCCGCAGGAGGCTGCGCCGCTGCTCAGCCCCGAACAGCGGGACGCCCTGACGCACTGTCTGGCCCGCTTTGGTCAGGAACCCGGTGGCCTGCTGCCGCTGCTGCACTCCCTGCAAGATGCGCTGGGCTTCATCCCGCGCGCCGCCGTGCCCGCCATTGCCGAGGCCCTGAATCTTTCGCGTGCCGAGGTCCATGGTGTTGTCAGCTATTACCCGCATTTGCGCGAGCAGCCGCATGGCAGGACGCTGATCCAGATCTGCCGGGCCGAAGCCTGCAAGTCGCGTGGTGGCGATGCACTGTTCGCCCATGCGCAAGAGACACTGGGCTGCCAGGCCCATGGCACGAGCGCCGATGGCAGCGTGACGCTGGAGCCTGTCTACTGCCTGGGGCTGTGCGCCCAGTCGCCGGCCGTGATGGTCGACGAGAGCGAAGTCCATGCGCGGATGACTGCGGATCGGCTCGATGCCCTGCTGGAGGAAATACAGCAAAAACGACTTGAAACTAAGGCAGATGAAGCGCAAGCAGCTATCGAAAATGAAGCTGTTGCTGCCACGCGCATCTATGTGCCGCGCGATGCCGCGGCCCTGGCCGTGGGCGCGGATGCGGTGGCCCAGGCGCTGCAGCGCGAGTGCGCGGCGCGAGGCCTGGCGGTGGAGCTGGTACGCAACGGCTCGCGCGGCTTGCTGTGGCTGGAGACCCTGGTCGAGATTGAGACTGCACAGGGCCGCGTGGCCTACGGCCCGGTTCAGGCGGCTGACGTGCCGGGTCTGCTGGACGCCGGCATGCTGCAGGGCCAGTCCCATGCGCTATGCCATGGGCTGACCGAACAGATGCCTTATCTGGCACGGCAGGAGCGACTGACTTTTGCGCGCGTGGGCATCGTCGATCCGCTGAGCCTGCGGGACTACGAGGCCCATGGCGGCTGGCAAGGCCTCAGGGCCGCTGCAGCCATGGCGCCCGAAGCCATCGTCCAGCAGGTGCTGGACTCCGGCCTGCGCGGTCGCGGCGGGGCGGCATTTCCCGCGGGGATCAAATGGAAGACCGTTGCGGCTGCACCAGGGTCGCAGAAATACATTGCCTGCAATGCCGACGAAGGCGATTCGGGCACGTTCGCCGACCGTCTGCTGATGGAGGGCGACCCGTTCTGCCTGATTGAAGGCATGGCGATCGCTGGTCTGGCCGTGGGTGCGACTCAGGGCTATATCTATGTGCGCAGCGAATATCCGCACTCGATTGTGATGCTGAACGAGGCGATTGCACGTGCCAGTGCGGCGGGCTGGCTGGGCGCCAATGTGGCCGGCAGCGGCAAGGCGTTCTACCTGCAGGTGCGCAAGGGAGCGGGCAGCTATGTCTGCGGCGAAGAGACCGCCATGCTGGAGAGCATCGAAGGCAAGCGCGGCATTGTGCGCGCCAAGCCGCCGCTGCCCGCGATCGAAGGCCTGTTCGGCAAGCCCACGGTCATCAACAATGTGATCACGCTGGCGACCGTACCCATCATCCTTGCCAGGGGCGCGGCCTTCTATCAGGGCTATGGCATGGGCCGCTCGCGCGGCACGCTGCCGTTCCAGCTCGCGGGCAATATCGCGCGTGGCGGACTGGTGGAAAAAGCTTTCGGCCTCACGCTGCGCGAGCTGGTGCAGGACTTTGGCGGCGGCACGGCCAGCGGTCGGCCCATCAAGGCCATTCAGGTTGGCGGCCCGCTGGGCAGCTATGTGGCGCCCGAGAACTGGGATGATCCGCTGGACTACGAAGCCTATGCAGCCAAGGGCAATGTGGTCGGCCATGGCGGTCTGGTCGTGCATGACGACAGCGCCGATATGGCGCAGTTGGCGCGCTATGCCATGGAGTTCTGCGCCATCGAGTCCTGCGGCAAGTGCACGCCCTGCCGCATCGGCTCCACGCGGGGAGTGGAGGTGATAGACCGCATCACGCGTCAAGGCGGTGCAGAGCATGCGGCCAATGTGGCGCTGCTCGAGAGCCTGTGCGACACCATGCAGCATGGCAGCCTGTGCGCCATGGGCGGCATGACCCCCTATCCGGTGCGCTCTGCGCTACAGCACTACCCGCAGGACTTCGGTATCGAGCCCGTGCAGACCGTGAACCCCGCCTGAGGAGAGAGCCATGCTGGAACATCTGAAGAACACCGATTGCGGAACGCCTGCCAGTCTGTCCGAGGAGCTGGTCACGTTGCATATAGACGGCCGCGAGGTCACCGTGCCCAAGGGCACATCGCTGATGCGCGCCGCTGTCGATGGTGGCATCAAGGTGCCCAAGCTCTGTGCCACGGATTCGCTGGAGCCCTTTGGTTCCTGCCGGCTGTGTCTGGTGCAGATCGAGGGGCGCAAGGGCTTTCCTGCGTCCTGCACCACACCTGCCGAAGCGGGCATGAGGGTGCGCACCCAGAGTCCGCAGCTGCAGGAGCTGCGCAAGGGTGTGATGGAACTCTATATCTCCGACCACCCGCTCGATTGCCTGACCTGCTCGTCCAACGGCGACTGCGAGCTGCAGGACATGGCCGGAGTGGTCGGCCTGCGCGAGGTGCGCTATGGCATGGATGGAGCCAACCACTTCAAGGGCGAGGCCAGGGCCGAGGTCGATACCTCCAACCCGTATTTCAACTACGACCCCAGCAAGTGCATTGTCTGCAATCGCTGCGTGCGCGCCTGCGAGGAAACGCAGGGCACGTTTGCGCTGACGATCAGCGGACGCGGTTTCGAGTCGCGCATCACGGCAGGTCAGGGCGACGGCTTCATGGCCAGCGACTGTGTGAGCTGCGGCGCCTGCGTGCAGGCCTGTCCTACGGCCACGCTGCAGGAAAAGACCGTGGTCGAGCTGGGGCAGAGCGAGCACAGCGAGATCACGACTTGCGCCTACTGCGGCGTGGGCTGCGGCTTCAAGGCCGAGATGAAGGGCGAGCAGGTGGTGCGCATGGTGCCCTGGAAGGACGGCAAGGCCAACGAAGGCCATGCCTGCGTCAAGGGGCGTTTTGCCTGGGGCTATGCCACGCACAAGGACCGTATCACTCAACCCATGATCCGCGCGAAGATCACCGATCCCTGGCGCGAAGTGAGCTGGGAGGATGCCATTGCCCACGCGGCCAGCGAGTTCCGCCGCATCCAGGCCAAGCATGGCAGGGACTCGATTGGCGGCATCACCTCGTCGCGCTGCACCAATGAGGAAACCTATCTGGTGCAAAAGCTGATCCGCGCGGCCTTCGGCAACAACAATGTCGATACCTGTGCGCGTGTCTGTCACTCGCCCACGGGCTATGGCCTGGGCCAGACCTATGGCACATCGGCAGGCACGCAGACCTTCAAGTCGGTCGAGCACTCCGATGTGATCATGGTGATAGGCGCCAATCCCACGGCGGCGCACCCGGTGTTCGGCTCACGCATGAAAAAGCGGCTGCGTGGCGACGCCCGGCATGGCGATGCCCGGCGTGCCGGCGCCGGCCTGATCGTGATCGACCCGCGCGAGATCGAGCTCGTCAACTCGCCCCATATCAAGGCCGACTACCACCTGCAGCTGAAGCCCGGCACCAATGTGGCCATGATCACGGCGCTGGCCCATGTGATCGTCACCGAGGGTTGGCTGGCCGATGCCTATATTGACGAGCGCTGCGATGCCAAGTCCTTTGCGCAATGGAAAGAGTTCGTCGCCAGGCCGGAGAACTCGCCCGAGGCCACGGCCGACATCACCGGTGTGGCTCCCGAGCTGGTGCGTGGTGCGGCGCGGCTGTATGCATTGGGCAGTGCGGATCATCCGCAGGGAAGGCAGGTCAACTCCGCCATCTATTACGGCCTGGGCGTGACCGAGCATGCCCAGGGCTCGACCATGGTCATGGGCATTGCCAATCTGGCCATGGCTACGGGCAATGTGGGTCGTGAAGGTGTGGGCGTGAATCCCTTGCGCGGGCAGAACAATGTCCAGGGCTCCTGCGACATGGGCAGCTTTCCGCATGAGCTGCCGGGCTATCGCCATATCTCGGACAGCATCACCAGAGCCGAGTTTGAAGGCGCCTGGGGCGTGAAGCTCAGTCCCGAGCCGGGTTTGCGCATTCCCAATATGTTCGAGGCCGCGCTGGAAGGCAGCTTCATGGGCCTGTACTGCGAGGGCGAGGACATCGTGCAGTCCGACCCGAACACCCAGCATGTGACGGCAGCGCTGTCGGCCATGGAGTGCGTGGTGGTGCAGGACATCTTCCTCAACGAAACCGCCAAGTACGCCCATGTGTTCCTGCCCGGATCGTCCTTCATGGAGAAGGACGGCACCTTCACCAATGCCGAGCGTCGCATCTCGCGCGTGACCCAGCTCATGCAGCCGCTGGCCGGCTATGCCGACTGGGAGGTGACGCAACTGCTGTCCAACGCGCTGGGCTATCCCATGAACTACGCCCATCCGCGCGAGATCATGGCCGAGATCGCGGCACTGACCCCGACTTTCGCGGGCGTGAGCTACGAGAAGATAGAGCGCCTGGGCAGCGTGCAGTGGCCCTGCAACGAGGGCACCGAAGAGGCGGGCACGGCCATCATGCACCAGGATAGATTCGTGCGTGGCAAGGGCCGCTTCATCATCACCCAGTACGTGGCCACCGATGAAAAGGTCACGCAGCGCTTTCCGCTGCTGCTGACCACGGGGCGCATTCTCTCGCAGTACAACGTGGGCGCGCAGACGCGGCGCACGGCCAACAACCAGTGGCACGGTGAGGACAGGCTCGAGATTCATCCGCATGACGCACAGGACCGTGGCATCCGCGATGGCGACTGGGTGGGCATTGAAAGCCGCGCCGGCCAGACGGTGCTGCGCGCCACGGTGACAGAGCGCATACAGCCCGGCGTGGTCTACACCACCTTCCATTTCCCCGAGTCGGGCGCGAATGTGATCACCACCGACAGTTCGGACTGGGCCACCAACTGCCCCGAGTACAAGGTGACGGCCGTGCAGGTATTGCCCGTGGCGCAGCCTTCAAGCTGGCAGCAGGGCTACAGGCGTTTCAACGACCAGCAGCTCGGTCATCTGGCCGCAGCCCAACTGGAGATGGGAAGTCAGTGATGGATGTGAACAACCTGATCCGCATGGCCAATCGCATAGCCGAGTTCTTCGAGGCCATGCCAGAGCATGACGAGGCGCTCGACGGTGTGGCCCAGCATATCCAGAAGTTCTGGGAGCCGCGCATGCGGCTTCGCATTCTGGCGGCTTTGAATGAGCCTTCGGAGGCTGCGCAGCTGCGGCCTCTGGTGCGCGATGCGTTGCACAAGCATGCCGCGCTGCTGAGGCCTGTGCAGGCATAGCACAGTGCGCCAGACGGTAGCGGCATGCATCCATCCGGAATGTGTTGCGGGTATATTGGGTCTTCAGATCCCTGATCTGAGCCGCTGCCCGCGATCGAATGGCCGCGGCTTTTTTTGTTGGCCATCTTCATGATTTCCGAATCCGTCAAGAGCTCTTTGATGAGCGCACACCTGCGTCTTCTGGGCATGGCCCTGATGTGGGGCGCTTCCTGGCCGGCAGGCCGCATTCTGGCGCTCAATATGCCGCCTCTGGCGGCATCGGCGCTGCGCTTTTTGCTGGCTGCGACCCTGTTGCTGCCCTGGCTGTATTTCTCGGGCGGGCTGGGTGCTCTCAGGCACTGGTCTGTCAAAACCTGGCTGGGCATGTTTGCCGCAGGCGCGACCGGGGTGTTCGGCTACGCCAGCTTTTTCCTCACGGGTCTGCAGTATCTGCCTGCGGGAAAGGCGGCGCTGCTCATCACGCTCAATCCGGTGGTCACGCTGGCGTTTGCGGTGTGGCTTTTCAAGGAGCGCATCAACGCCACCATTGCGCTGGGCATGTTGCTGGCGGCCTGCGGCGCCATGGTGGTCATCTCACATGGCGACCCCATGCAATTGCTCAACGGAACGGTAGGGGTGGGCGAGATGCTGATTCTGGGCTGCGTGGCCTGCTGGGTTTGCTACACGCTGATTGGCCGCGCCATGCTGGCAGGCGTGGATGCGCTGGCTGCGACCACCGTGACTTCCATTTTTGGCGCCTTGCTGCTTCTGGCCGCCAGCCTGGTGCTGGAAGGCCCGCAGGGGCTGGTTTCGGCATTTCAGGCCAGCGGCACTGCCTGGACTGCCATGGTCTTCATGGCCTATGGCTCCACGGCCCTGGCTTATGCCTGGTACTTCGCGGGCGTCAAATCGCTGGGCGCAGGTGCGGCCTCGGGCTATATCACGCTGGTGCCGGTGATCGGCGTGCTGCTTTCTGCCCTGCTGCTGGGCGAGAGCATTGAAGGCGCCATGGTGCTCGGCGGCGCCATGGCGGTGCTGGGTACAGCCGTGATGAACTGGGGGCGTCGGTCAACAGCCTGAGGTTGGAGCTCATGTTTGATAGCATGAAGCGCTTGTAAAGAAAGCATTTCAAGCCGATTTGGTTAATATGGGCCTGGCTTGTTCAGGGTGCGAAAGCCGCTGCTGCCTGCGGCTCAAGCCTGGTTGATCGTGCCAGCGTTCACGATCATCTGGGAGATCACCTCCAACTGATGTTCGGCTGCTGCATCGTCGATCTCGAACAGACGCATGACGGCCAGGCCTCGCAGCGCAGCAAACACCACAGATGCAAAGTGGCTGGGCTGAGGATGGCGCTCGGCGATTTCCGGGAAAACCTTCACGAAGTGTTCGAAGGAGGCTGGGTCATGCTGGGAGCGGTGCGCGTTGATGCGCTCGAATAGCGGTGTGCTCTTGCAGCCGAAAAACATGCTCCAGGTCGCTACATAGCTGGGTTGGGCATAGACGCTT
Organism: Comamonas sp. E6; assembly: GCF_001010305.1. NCBI lineage: Bacteria > Pseudomonadati > Pseudomonadota > Betaproteobacteria > Burkholderiales > Comamonadaceae > Comamonas > Comamonas sp. E6. Next base: position 130,517 of record NZ_BBXH01000013.1, on the reverse strand, counting down.
TGCCAGGCCCTGCGCACGAATTCGCGAGCGCGCGGCTCCAGCGGCAACTGCGCGGCATCTTCGGGCCAGCCCGCGCCCGCAGCCGCCAGCGGCGCCATGATTTCATCGACCACCTGCTCCATCAGCGCCTGACGGCTGCCGAACTGGTGCTGCACCGCCCCCAGCGTGACTTTGGCGCCACGCGCAATTTCCTGCAGATTGGTCTGCTGAAACCCAACCTTCTGTAGCAGCCGTATGGCGGATTTGATGATCTTGCGCTGAGTGGTCTGACTGCGTTCTGCCTGGGTACGGCGGGGGGCGGTTTTGCTTCCTGTTTGATTCATGGGCTGCGTGTGTGATTCATAAGGCGTCGATGACGCACCACACCAGATGCTACACGCTCCGGCACTGACGGCTGGATGGGCCTGCTTGGGTAATTTCACCCTCGGGTAATCCATGATAAATAAAGATTAAACGTTTAATGTTTTATGTTTTAGACTCCGCCTCCATTGTTGTTCATCAGCGACCTTGGAGAGCGAGTCAGCTTCCGAGGGCTCTTATTGGAAACCGCCATGTCACGCTCTGTTTACTGCCTTCCCGCCGACGACCGCACCAATGGATGGAGCGCGCTGCTGGGAACTCGCCAGCCGAAGGCGCCGCTGCAGGGCGATGTGGCGGTGGACTGGGTCATCGTGGGCGCCGGCTATGCGGGGCTGGCGGCAGCACGCCAGCTGGCACAACAGCAACCTGATGCTTCCATCGCCGTGGTGGATGCGGGCGTGGTGGGGGAGAACGCCTCGGGCCGCAACTCGGGCTTCGCGATCGATTTGCCGCACAGCTCGGCGCCTTCCGATGCTGCGGTCGAGGCGGGCCGCCGCGTGATCCGCGTCAACCGCTTTGCCGTGGATGCACTGGAGCGGGCAGTGACTGAGCACAGCATCTCCTGTGGCTGGCAAAAGCGCGGCCGCTACCACGTGGCGGTGACGGAGGAGGTGGCGCAGAAGTCGCTCAAGCCCTATGCACGCAATCTGGATGCCTGGCAGGAGTCCCATGAATATCTGGATCGTGATGCGCTGCGCCAGCGCATAGGCACCGATTACTACGCGGCAGCGGTCTACACGCCGGGCACGCGCCTCATGAATCCCGCGGCGCTGGTGCGTGGTCTGGCCGACAGCTTGCCGTCCCAGGTACAGCTGTTCGAGAACTCGCCGGTCATCGAGGCGAAGCTCGAAGGCGCGGCTCCCTTTGTCCGCACGGCCCAGGGCAGCATCCGTGCGCGCAAGGCCATTCTGGCCGTCAATGCGTTCTCGCAGTCATTCGGCGTCTACCAGGAGCGCCAGGTACCGATTCTGCTGTTCGCCAGCCTCACCCACCCGCTCAGCGATGCCCAGATCGCTCAGCTGGGAACGGATGTCGCCTGGGGTGTGACGCCCGCGCATGGCGTGGCGGGTTCCACGGTACGGCTGACGCACGACCGGCGGCTGATGATCCGCCAGGGGTTCGAGTATTCACCCAGCCTGCGCACCACTGACGGGCGCCGCGCCAAGGCCAGGGCCATGAACCAGGCGCTGTTGCGCCGCCGCTTTCCACAGCTCGGGGCCATCGAACTCGAGCATTTCTGGATGGGCTGGCTGGCGGTCTCGCACAACCATGCGCCCGCCTTTGGCCGGATTGGTGACAACGCCTGGGCAGCGTCCTGCTGCAACGGCTCGGGCATCGTGCGCCATACCGCTGCCGGCATGCTGATCGCCGACCTGGCGCTGGGCCGCAAGACCCCGCTGATCGACGACTTCCTCGTCGAGGGCACTGCCAACTACATCCCGCCGCGCCCGCTGCGCGACATCGGCGTGGGACTCACGCTGGCATGGGATATGTGGCGCGGCAGGGCCGAGCAGTAAGCGCTTTTCGGATCCGCATAGGTAGATATAGATAACAGGAGACAAACCATGCATACCCCTTCCTCCAACGGGCATCTGGAGCGCAAGCTCAAGAACCGCCATATCCAGCTGATTGCGCTGGGCGGCACCATAGGCACCGGGCTGTTTCTGGGCTCGGCCGGCATCATCGAGCTGGCCGGCCCTGGCGTGCTGCTGGGCTATACCATCGGCGGCCTGCTGATCTTCTTCATCATGCGTTTCTTGGGCGAAATGCTGGTCGAGGAGCCTTCTGCCGGTTCGTTCAGCTATTTCGCCAATCGCTACGTGGGGCGCTTTGCCGGTTTCCTGTCGGGCTGGAACTGCGTGGCCCTCTATGTGCTGGTGGGCATGCTGGAGCTGACCGCCGTGGGCAAGTTCATCCAGTTCTGGTGGCCCGATATCCCGGTCTGGGTGACGGCCGCCGTTTGTTTTGTGCTTATCAACGGCGTGAACTTCATCAACGTCAAGGCCTATGGCGAGTTTGAGTTCTGGTTCGCACTGATCAAGATCGTGGCCGTGGTGGCGATGATCGCTACGGGCATCTACCTGCTGTCCACCACGCACAACCCCACACAGACGATCAGCAACCTGTGGACGCAAGGCGGTTTCCTGCCGAACGGCGTCAAGGGTCTGTTCATGGCTTTTGCCTTCATCATGTTCGCCTTCGGCGGCGTGGAAATGCTGGGCTTTGCCGCTGCAGAAACCGAAGAGCCGCGCAAGGTCATCCCCAAGGCGATCAACCAGCTCATGGTGCGCGTGCTGCTGTTCTATGTGGGCTCGATGGCCGTGCTGCTGTCGCTGACGCCCTGGACTGATCTGGTGGCCCAGCTCAAGGCCGGTGGCGGCACCTACAGCAGCAGTCCCTTTGTGCTGGTGTTCTCGGGCATGGGCGAGCACCTGGCCGCGCATATGCTGAATTTCGTGATCCTCACCGCTACGCTGTCGGTCTACAACAGCATGGTCTACAGCTCCAGCCGTCTGCTGTATGGCATGGCCCAGGAAGGCAACGCACCGAAGTCGCTGGCTGAAGTCAACAAACGCGGTGTGCCCGTGAAGGCCATCGTCTATCCCGGCATCGTCACTGCCTTCTGCGTGGTGCTGAACTATGTGGCGCCTGCCGGCGTGATCGAGCTGCTGATCTCGTTGATCACGGCGGCGTTGGTGATCATCTGGACCATCATCATCATTTCGCACCTGAACTACCGCAAGCTGCATGATGCCAAGGGCACGCAGCGCAGCTTCAAGGCGCCGCTGTTCCCGCTGACCAACTACATCTGTCTGGCGGCCATGGCGCTGGTGGTGGTCGTGATGCTGCTCACCCCCGGAGTACGTGCCTCTGCCTATGCCATTCCGGTGTGGGTGCTGGCGGTCTATGCCATGTACCGCATGGTGTTTCGCCAGCCCGTCCGGCTGGTGCAGACTGCGGTTTGATTGAATGAGGGCTTGCGCAGACCTTGGCGCCAGCCTGTTGTAACCCCTGAACCTTGAGAGCACTTCGATGAACTCCACTGCAACCTTTTATCCCGCGCCCGGCGGCATGCCCTTCTCTTCCGCAGTCCGCGCAGGCGGCCTTCTGATGCTGTCGGGGCAGATCCCCTTCGGCGAGGACAAGCGCCCGCTCACCGGCCCCATCGAAGAGCAGACACATGCCGTGCTCAAGGCCATCGCGGCGCGGCTGGAGGCTGTGGGCAGCTCGCTGGACGATGTGGTGAAGGCCAATATCTGGCTCAGTGACCTGGCTCATTTCGATGCCTTCAACAAGGTCTATGCAAGCTATTTCAAGGAAGGCCGTTACCCGGTGCGCAGCCTGGTGCAGGCCCAGCTGGTTTTTGGCGTTGGCGTTGAGATCGAAGTCCAGGCGCTGGATAAAACCGCCTGATCGCGCCATCATCAACTTCATTTTTTTCAGGAAACCTCCTCATGACCGATTTGTTCGAAAACCCCATGGGCCTGTGCGGCTTTGAGTTCGTCGAGTTCGCCTCGCCTGCAGACGGCGTGCTGGAGCCGCTGTTCGAGAAGCTGGGCTTCACGCTGGTGGCCAAGCATCGCTCCAAGGACGTGGTGCTGTATCGCCAGGGTGGCATCAATTTCATCATCAACCGCGAGCCCAGGAGTCAGGCAGCCTATTTCACGGCCGAGCACGGCCCCAGTGCCTGCGGCCTGGCCTTCCGTGTCAAGGATGCGCACAAGGCCTACAAGCGCGCGCTGGAGCTGGGCGCCCAGCCCGTGGACATTCCCACCGGCCCCATGGAGCTGCGCCTGCCCGCCATCAAGGGCATCGGTGGTGCGCCGCTTTACCTGATCGATCGCTACGAAGACGGCAAGTCCATCTACGACATCGACTTCGAGTTTCTGCCCGGTGTGGACCGCAATCCCAAGGGCCACGGTTTCCAGGTCGTCGATCACCTCACGCACAACGTTTACCGCGGCCGCATGGCCTACTGGGCCGACTTCTACAACAAGCTGTTCAACTTCCAGGAAATCCGCTACTTCGACATCCAGGGCGAGTACACGGGCCTGACCTCCAAGGCCATGACTGCGCCTGACGGCCTGATCCGCATTCCTCTGAACGAGGAAGCCAAGCAGGGCGGTGGCCAGATCGAGGAATTCCTGATGAAGTTCAATGGCGAGGGTATACAGCACATCGCGCTGCTGTGCGAAGACCTGCCCACGGCCATCGACAGCCTGCAGATGGCTGGCATTCCGCTGCTGACTGCGCCCAACGACATCTATTACGAGAACCTCGCCAAGCGCCTTCCCGGCCACGGCCAGCCCGTGGGCGAGTTGCAGTCGCGTGGCATCTTGCTGGATGGCACCACCGAAGGCGGCCAGCCACGCCTGCTGTTGCAGATTTTCTCCGAGCCGCTGTTGGGACCCGTGTTCTTCGAGTTCATCGAGCGCAAGGGCAACTACCGCGAAGGCTTTGGCGAGGGCAATTTCAAGGCGCTGTTCGAGTCCATGGAACGCGACCAGATCAACCGCGGCGTGCTCGAAACCGCCAAGGAGTGAGCACCATGAAGATCGATCGCTTCCGTACGGTGGACGACAGCGGCTGGCGTATTGGCGTCGCCATCGGCAACTAGGGGCTGGACTGCGCACCGCCGGCTTCATCGACCATGCGGGCATGTATCGACTGATGCGGGCCACGCGGCAAGAGCGCCAGGCCCTGCGCCAGGCGCTTTCCGAAGGCTTGCATTTTCCGGGCGCTACGGTGCCGGGTGTCTGCGGCCGTCATGAACTGGCGGTGGGTGCGCCGTAGCCTGAGCGCTTCAGCGGCTTGCTCAAAGCGGGTCGTAGCGCGCGTGCCTGGGGTTGAACCAGCGCAGTTCCTGCTTGCCCAGGCTTTGCAGATGCTCCCGCGCCTGTTGGACAAGAGGCATTTTCAGATCCTTGGGCTGCAGCGGGCGTGACTTGCCGGCTTCTTCCAGTCGCAGCACGCTGGCTTGCTCCCAGGTATCGCTATAGCTGCGCACCACAAGACTCAGGCCGCCCAGCGTAAAGCGGTAGATGTCGTACTCGTAGTAGTACTCGTAAAAGCCTTCGGCGTCAGCTTCGCTGGCGTCGATATGGTGGCTGAACTCCACCCGCATGATGTCCGTGTTCATGCCTCAGGTGCAATCGGTGTGCAGCCGGTGCATGCCGCACTTCACGCAGCGAAACAGGTAGCCGCCCACCGGATCACCGGTCTTGCTGATGGCCTGCAGATAGCGCTCCGGCATGTTGGCTATATCGGCTTGCAACTCGGCCTGCAGGGGCTGGATTTCGGCGTAATCGGTATAGCCGAGAAAGGCACAGGGCTGGTTGCAATGCACCAGCCACTGCTCCTGCTGCCAGCTGTGATAGCTGGGCGTGCGTTCGCAGACTTCCAGCAGCAGCACGCGATCCATGACGATGCTGTCAGGTTCGTCGGGATCGGCGCTCACGCCTTCAATGCCCAGGTAGTCGTTGAATTCGCCCTCATAGTGCTTGGCCGCGCTGCCGTCGGCAATACACCAGGGGCAGAGATAGTCCGGCTCTTCGCGGCTGTAAAACGAGCTGTTGTACTTGAGCTCACGCGCCTGGCCACAGCAGGAGCAGGTACCGCTTTCAGCCACAAACAGATCCAGTGCATAGGCATTGGGGCTGAGTCGGAATTTCGGCAAATCCATGGAGAGCTCCATTCAGGTCTGGCGATTCTGGACGATGTTTTGCAGCAGATTTCGGCAGGCATCTTCCACCAGATCGAGCACATGCTCGAAGCCGCTGTCGCCGCCATAGTAGGGATCGGGCACTTCGCGCTCGTCAAAGCGCTGGCAGTAGTCGGTCAGCCGCTTCATGCGCTGCTGCTGGGCGGGCGTGGCGATGCGGCGCGCAGCGATTTCGTTGGCACTGTCCATCACCAGCACCAGATCGAAAGCGTCGAAATCCTGCTTCGTCAGCTGCCGCGCACGCTGTCGGCTGAGGTCATAGCCCCGGCGACGCGCATGTTGCTGGCTACGGGCATCGGGAGCCTCCCCTACGTGATAGCCGTGCGTGCCGGCGGAGTCCACTTGCACCAGATGCTGAAGACCCGCATCCGCCACCATTTTTTCCAGCACGCCGTGGGCAGTGGGACTGCGGCAGATGTTTCCGGTGCAGACCATGAGAACGCGAACGGGTTTGGCGGCAGTCATGACTGATCTTTCACTATGGCTTGTACCTCGGCCATCCTGGTTTCCAGTGTGCGGATCTGGGTCTTGAGCTGGCGCATGCTGCTTTGCATGGTCACGCCCAGCAGGCGACGCATGCCTTCGAAGAACAGCACCATGAAAAGCACCACGGGCAGCACGCCCCAGCGCAGCCAGGGCGAAGCCTGGTTGATCCAGGCGACCGCGCAGACCACCACGGCCATGGCCACGGCAAGATAGTTCCATTTCCTCGAACTCTGCATCTTGCTTTCGTACTTCTGCGCGGTGGTCTCGAGTTGCTGTTCGGTGACTCTGAGTTTGGCAATGGACGCCTGAATCTCTTCAAGGCTGGAGGGCTTGTCTGACGGCATAGGGCAGATGGTCGTTAGGAGAAGAGGCGGGTGTTCTGCCTGCTTGAATTGATTTTGATAGCTGAAGGCACTTTATGGGAAAGCGCTGCAGCGATATTTGATTAGAAGTGGTGTGTGCTGCTCAATGCATCGAACTCTGCGCTCCACTGCTGGCGCAGGCTGCGCTTTTCGCTCTCGTCTATCCAGGCCGCATCGATGCCATTGAGCATGAAGTCCCTGAGGTCGGCAATCGAAAAACCAAAGTCGCTGACCATCTTGGTCCAGGCTCCTGTGGGGTCCACATGGTGCAGCGTGGGGTCGTCGGTGTTGGGATGCACGCGAAGGCCCAGGCCGGGCATCTGGCGTATCGGGTGGTCCAGCGCCCAGCGCTCGGGTGCCAGCGTGCGCAGGTAGTAGGAATTGGTCGGCACCACAGTGAACACAATGCCCAGATCGGCGCAGCGCCGGGCCAGCTCGGGGTTGTCGATGACGGTGTAGCCGTGGTCGACGCGGTCCACCTTGAGAGTCTCTATGGCCGTTTGCAGATTGTTCCAGGGCAGGCCGAACTCGCTGGCATGGGCCGTGGTCTTGAGGCCGTTCTGGCGCGCCAGCGCATAGGCCTCGACAAACAGCTCGGGCGGGCGCTCGTTTTCACGGTAGTCGATGCCGATGCCGGGCACATCGTCATGGCGGTTGTCCAGCATCCATTGCACCATCTGCACGGCGGCCTCGGCCGGGGCTTCGCGGTCGATGGACGGCACCAGGCGGCCACGTATGCCGCAATCCTTTTGCGCGGCTGCGGCGCCGGCCAGGATGGCTTGCTGGGCGGCGGCATAGCTCATGCCCGAGCATTGCACCGTGCCCGTGGGGTTCCAGAAGAATTCGGCATAGCGCACCTGGTGGGCGGCGGCATCCTGCAGATATTCATAGGTAATGCGCTCCAGATCGGCCGGCGTCTGCAGCAGCCACTCGTCGAGTGCGCGCAGCACGCGCAGCACGCCCACGGGCTTTTCGCCGCGTGTGTAGAAAGCCTCGATCTCTTCGGCAGTCAGCGGCGCCTTGGCGCGCTGCACCAGTTCGATGAAGGTGTTTTTTCTGACCGTGCCCAGCAGATGGCAGTGCAACTCCATCTTGGGGATGGCGTGGGCAAAGGCGGTCAGTTCAGGTGTGGGGGCAGTAGGCGCGGCATTCATGCCGCAGATGGTAGTGGCTTGCGATCAGCCTTGCCGTAGGCAGTTTTACATTAGGGTGCAAGGAACAGCCGCGGCACGGACGCCGCCAGCATGGCGATGCCCGAGCAGGTCAGCAGGCTCAGCACGATCTGGCGAAAGCGGGCATCGCTCACGCCTTTGTAGACGCGGGTGCCGAAGATCACGGGCACCAGCACGGCCGGCAGCACGATGGCGAACGAGGGCCACATGGCGGGCTTGACCAGGCCGGTGGCCAGATAGCTGGCCATGGTGACGGCCAGCACCGAGAGGTTGAAGTTCTGGATCACCGTGCGCTGCACATGGCGTTCAAAGCCGCGCAGCGTGCACCACAGCGTGGGCACGGTGCCGCTGAAGCCGCCCAGCCCGCCCATGGCGCCGCCGATGAGCCCCGCAATCGCATCGCTGCAGCGGGCCAGCAGGCCGCCGCCCAGCGTCAGCCGGGGCAGGTGGGCGCTGAGCAGCATGGTGGGACACCACAGCACCAGCAGACAGCCCAGGCCGAACTTGAACCAGTCCATATTGAGATGCGGCATCACGGCCACGCCCATGGGAATGCCGGCCAGACCGCCGGCGATAAACGGCAGCAGCGACTTCCAGTGAAATTCGCGCCGCACGGTGAAGGCCGCAATGATCTGCCCCGTCAGCGAGCCAAACACCGAGAGCACGGCGGCCAGTTGCGGCTCCAGCACCCAGGCCCAGAACGACATGGCCACCATGCCGAAGGCAAAGCCCGACAGCCCTTGCACAAAGCCTGCCACCGCAGCCCCCAGGGCCACCACCAAGATCACTTCCACGTTCTGGCCTCCGTCTGAAGGCACCGATTATCGTCCCGCTCAAGCAGGACATTGCCATGCAGTTCTGGCATGGCGGCAGGCCGCTGCGCTATCGTGCAGACCATGCAAGCATCATCTGTCTGGATTCTGGGGCTGCGCAATCTCTGGCGCGATCTGCGCGCTGGCGAACTGCGCCTGATCATCGTGGCCGTGCTGCTGGCCGTGGCGGCACTGAGCTCGGTGGGCTTTTTTGCCGACCGCCTGCAGGCAGGCCTGCAGCGTGACGCCCGCCAGTTGCTGGGCGGCGATGTGGTGGTGGTCAGCGACAACCCCGCTCCCGCGGTTTTTGTGCAGCAGGCCAGGCAGCAGGGGCTGCAGACCGTGGCCACGGCCAGCTTTCCGACCATGGCGCGGGCCGCTCAGGAGCAGGGTGGTGCCAGCCGTCTGGTGGCGCTCAAAAGCGTGGAGCCCGGCTATCCTTTGCGCGGCGTGCTGAATCTGAACCAGGGGACGGGCCAGCCGGATCTGGAAGTGCGGGCGATTCCCGAAAGCGGCCATGCCTGGGTCGATGCGCCGCTGCTGGAGGCGCTGGGCCTGAAGCTCGGCGACAGACTGCTGCTGGGCGATGCGAGCTTTCATATCTCGCACATCATCGCCATCGAGCCCGATCGTGGCGCGGGTTTCATGAGCTTTGCCCCGCGCGTGATGATCAACAGCGCCGACCTGCCCGCCACGCGCCTGGTACAGCCGGCCAGCCGCATCACCTATCGACTGGCCGTGGCTGCGCAGGCAGACGCCGGGCGCGGCGCAGAACGGGCTGCGCAAGACTATCTGGGCTGGGCGCAGGAGCTGGCCAAGAGCCTGCATGGCGTGCGTGTGGAATCGCTGGAAAGCGGCCGCCCCGAGATGCGCCAGACCCTGGACAGGGCCGAGAAGTTCCTGAGTCTGGTGGCGCTGCTCTCGGCGCTGCTCTCGGCCGTGGCCGTGGCACTGGCGGCGCGTGCTTTTGCCAACAGCCATCTCGATGCGTCGGCCATGCTGCGCGTGCTCGGCCAGAGTCAGCGCCGTATTGCCCTGGCCTATGTCGTGGAATTCGTGAGCATTGCCCTGGCCGCCAGCGCGGCCGGCGTGCTGCTGGGCTGGGCCGTGCACCATGTGTTTGTCTGGCTGCTGGCCGGACTGGTCGAGTCCGCCCTGCCTGGCGCGAGCCTGTGGCCCGCATTGTTCGGCATGGGCATGGGGCTGACCCTGTTGCTGGCGTTTGGCCTGCCGCCCGTGCTGCAGCTGGCCCAGGTGCCACCGCTGCGCGTGATGCGGCGCGATCTGGGGGCGCTCAAACCCGCCTCATGGCTGGTGCTGGGCGTGGGCGTGACGGGGTTTGCGGCCTTGCTGATGGTGGCCAGCCGCGACATCAAGCTGGGCCTGATTGCCGTGGGCGGCTTCGCCGTCGCCGTGTTGTTGTTCGCGGGCCTGGCCTGGCTGGCCGTCAAGCTGCTGCGCCAGGTGGTCAATGAGGCCACGGCGCCGCGATGGCTGGTAATGGCCACGCGCCAGGTCTCGGCCAAGCCCGTGTATGCCGTGGTGCAGGTCAGCTCGCTGGCCGTGGGGCTGCTGGCCCTGGTGCTGCTGGTACTGCTGCGCACCGATCTGATTGCCAGCTGGCGCAAGGCCACCCCTGCCAATGCGCCCGACCGCTTTGTGATCAATGTCCAGCCCGATCAGGCGCAGGACTTTCAGGCCGCGCTGAAAAAGGCTGGCGTGCACAGCTATGACTGGTATCCCATGATTCGCGGCCGGCTGATCGCAATTAACGACAAGGCCGTCAGCCCCGATGATTATGAGGAGGATCGCGCCAAGCGCCTGGTGGACCGGGAGTTCAATATCTCCACCGCCGAAACCATGCCGGATCACAACCAGATCGTGGGCGGCCGCTGGCAGGCAGGCGAGCAGGGCGCGATCAGCATGGAAGAAGGCATTGCCAAGACCCTGGGCCTGAAGCTGGGCGATGCGCTGCGCTTCGATATCGGCGGCGAGGAAAGCGAGGCCCGCATCACCAGCCTGCGCAAGGTGGACTGGAGTTCCATGCGCGCCAACTTCTTTGTGATCTACCCCGTGCAGCATCTGGAGAACGTGGCCGTGACCTATCTGGCGGCCTATCGTGCGCCGGACATCAAGGGCTTTGACAATGCACTGGTCAATGAATTTCCCAACATCACCAATGTCGACCTGAGCAGCACGCTGGCCCAGGTGCAGCAGGTGATGGACCAGGTCATACGCGCCGTGGAGTTTCTGTTCGGCTTCACGCTGGTGGCGGGGCTGGTCGTGCTGTTTGCTTCCGTCACCGGCACGCGTGAGGAAAGAGCGCGCGAATATGCCATCATGCGCGCCGTGGGCGCCAGGTCGGGCCTGCTGCGGCAGGTGCAGAGCGCCGAGCTGGCCGGAGTGGGCCTGATGGCCGGCTTTCTGGCCAGCTGCGTGGCCCTTGCCGTGGGCTGGGCGCTGGCGCGCTGGGTGTTCGATTTCGAGTGGAGTGTGCTCTGGTGGGTGCCCCTGGTGGGCGCGCTGGCGGGCGCATTGCTGGCCTGGCTGGCCGGCTGGTGGGCCTTGCGCGAGGTGGTCAGCCGCCCCGTGATGATCACGCTGCGCCAGGCGGCGGAATAAGAATGTTCTAAGGCTAGCCCTTGAACAACCGCTCGCTCGCAAAGTCCACAAAGGCCCTGACCTTGGGCGAGAGCTGGCGGCTGGAGGGCCAGAGTGCCGAGAACTGCCCGCTATGCGTGAGCTGCTCGGCCAGCACCTGCTGGAGCTCGCCACGCGCCAGTGCGTCGCGGGCCAGGAAGTCGGGCATATAGGCCAGGCCCAGGCCTGAGACGGCTGCGCCCAGCATGGCTTCCATATTGTTGCAGACCAGGGCGATGGGCATGGCCGGCAGCCCGGGCAGCATCCACTCCTCGAGCTTGCCGCTGTTCAGAAAGCGATAGCGCAGGCTGCTGTGTCCGGCAAGGTCGGGCGGCGTCAGCGGCAGACCGCGCTCGGACAGATAGGCCGGCGAGGCTGCCAGAATGAAGCGAAACGGCCCCAGTCGGCGCGCCACCAGCCGCGAGTCGGCCAGCTCGCCGCTGCGGATGACCACATCGAGGCCGGCTTCGACGACATCGACCAGATGGTCGTTGAAGTCCAGATCCAGCTCCACCTCGGGATAGCGGGCCTGAAATTCGGGCAGCACGGGCAGCAGAAAACGGTAGCCGATGGTGGGCAGGCTCACGCGCAGCCGGCCGCGCGGCGCTTCGGCGGCGGCCTGCATGGCGGCGCGTGCATCGTGCAGCTCGTCGAGGATGCGTCGGCAGCGCTCGTGGAACAGGCTGCCTTCCTGAGTGAGGCGAACCTGGCGCGTGGTGCGATGGAACAGGCGCAGGCCTAGCTGCTGCTCCAGGCGCGCCACGTTCTTGCCCACGGCCGAGGCCGAGATGCCGAGTGCGCGACCGGCCTCGGCAAAGCTCAGAAGATCGGCGGCACGTACAAAGGACTCAAGTCCGCTGAAGCTGTCCATGGTGATTGGCAACCTTTGGTTGGGATTGTGTGGAGTGCTAAAGATATTTTCGTTTCATTGGAGAGCTTTTATCTTGCATGTCTGATTGATTCACGACGCCAGCCCTCCATGTCTTGCCCCACTTCCCCATCCCGCCCGCACGCGGACCTTTCTTTTTGCACCCGCCGCGCATCGCCTGCATGGGGGCTGCTGTCGGTCTGCCTGGCCGCGCTGGCCATGCCGCTGAGCTTTACCGGGCCGGCCGTGGCGCTGCCGGCGCTGCGTGAGGCTCTGGGCGGCGGCCCTCTGGCGCTGAACTGGGTCACCAATGCCTTCATGCTGAGCTTCGGCGCCACATTGATGGCGGCAGGAGCACTGGCCGATGTCTACGGGCGGCGGCGCGTGTTTCTTGCGGGGCTGGCCGTCGTGGTGGGCAGCGTGCTGCTGCAGGTCTGTCTGCAGGGCAAGGGGGCCATCATCGGCTTCGATCTGTTGCGGGCGCTGCAGGGACTGGGCGCGGCCGCTGCACTGGCGGCAGGCACCGCCGGCCTGGCCCAGGCCTACGATGGAGCCCGGCGTACCCGTGCCTTCAGTTTCGTGGGCACCTCCTTTGGTGTGGGACTGGCCTTCGGGCCCTTGCTGTCGGGCTGGTTGCTGCAAAGCTGGGGTTGGCGCAGCGTAGTGCTCAGCGCAGCCGCCGCGGCATCCGCTGCGCTGCTGCTGGGCCTGCGCCATATGCCGGAATCGCGCAATCCGCAGGCACAGCGGCTGGACCTGCCGGGCGCGCTGTCGTTCACGCTGGCGCTGGCCCTGCTGACCTGGGGCATGCTGCAAGTCCCGGAAACGGGCTGGTCGCATGGCCGCACATGGCTGCCCCTGGCGGCTGCCCTGCTGGCGGCAGCGGCCTTTGTACAGATCGAGCGCCGCAGTGCTCACCCCATGCTGGACCTGTCGCTGTTCCGCTATCCGCGCTTTGTCGGTGTGCAGCTGCTGGCCGCAGCACCGGCCTACGCCTTTGTGGTGCTGCTGGCCGCAGCACCGGCCTACGCCTTTGTGGTGCTGCTGGTGCTGTTGCCGCTGCGCTTCATCGGCGTGGAAGGCCTGGCGCCGCTCGCGGCCGGGCAGCGCATGTTCGTACTGTCGCTGCCCATGCTGTTCGTACCACTGCTGGCGGGCTGGCTTGCGCGCTGGCTGTCGGCAGCCCTGTTGTGCGGCGCGGGGCTGCTGGTCTGCGCCGTGGGCCTGCTGTGGCTGGGGCGCTGTCCACCCGGCTCGGAGCTGGCGCAGATGGCCGCGCCGCTGCTGCTGATCGGTCTGGGCATAGGCCTGCCCTGGGGGCTGATGGACGGGCTTGCCGTGACCGTGGTGCCGCGCGAGCGTGCCGGCATGGCCACGGGCATCTTCAGCACCGTGCGTGTGGCGGGCGAGGGCATTGCCCTGGCCGTGGTCGGGGCAGCGCTGGCCGCGCTGCTGACGCGGGAGCTGGCTGCTCTCTCGCCCTCCATGACGCAGGGCTCGGCCGTGGCCCAGATGCTGGTCACCGGCAATATGCAGGGAGTGCAGGCGCTGATGCAGGATGCGTCGGCCGCCGAGCTGCTCAAGGCCTATGGCCTGGCTTTTTCCACCTTGCTCGATGTGCTGGCAGGCGTGACGGTGCTGACGGCCGTTGGGGTTTTCGCATTCCTGCGCTCGGGTATGGACATGCCGCATGTCCGACAATCGGGACTGACTCGCAAAGCCGCTACACATGCAGATTGAAGAAAAGCCCCCGTTTGATACCCCCTACGAATGGATAGGCGGGGAAGAGAAAGTCCAGCAACTGGTGACCCGCTTCTATGACCTCATGGATCTGGAGCCCGGCTACAAGGAGCTGCGCGCCGCCCATGGCAGCACGCTGGCCGATGCGCGCCAGAAGCTGTTCTGGTTTCTCTGCGGCTGGCTGGGCGGCCCCGACTATTACCAGGATCGTTTCGGTCATCCGCGTCTGCGCATGCGCCATATGCCGTTTTCCATTGGGATCCAGGAGCGCGACCAGTGGGTGGCTTGCATGGATCAGGCCATGGGCGAGACCGAGGTGCCCGAGGCCTTGCGCACGCGCCTCAAGGCCAGCTTCATGAACACGGCGGACTGGATGCGCAATCGCTGCGCCTGAGTTCCTGAGCCCAGTTTCAAAGCGTCAAATTTCCTTCACGATGCTGTAAGAAGCCCTGCCGACACTGCCTGTTTTTCAACAAGCAGGGTCAACCATGCAGGATTTCGATTTGCCTGGCGCAAAGCTGCGCTCGGGCGGTTTCTTCTCGGCATTGCAACAACGCCGCCATGTGCTGACGGCCGTGGGCTGTGCCGCATTGCTGGCCGCCTGCGGCGGCAGCGACGACAGCAGCACGACGCCTGTGACCGCGCAGCCTGCCACGGCGACGCTGGCCGTTCTGGAGACCACGGACCTGCACTTCAATGTGCGCAGCTATGACTATTTCAAGCTGGCCGAGGACAAGACCTATGGCTTCGAGCGCACGGCCACGCTGATCCGTGCGGCTCGCAAGGAATTTGCCAACACGCTGCTGGTGGACAACGGCGACACCATTCAGGGCACGGCCCTGGCCGACTACGAGGCCGAGGTAAAGCCCATACCCTGCACGCAGCAGCTGTCCATGTACAAGGCCATGGGCGCGTTGAGCTTTGACGCGGGCACGCTGGGCAATCACGAATTCAACTACGGCCTGCCCTTTCTCAACCAGGTGCTGGGCGGCGGTCTGGATGTGGATGGCGTGGATGCCAGCCAGAAATGTGCGGGCAACGGCTATCCAGCCGTACTGGCCAATGTCTATAGCAGCAAGACCAGGAAGCCGCTGGTTCAGCCCTATGCCGTGCTGGAGCGCACCATGGTGGCCAAGGGCAGCGATGGTAAGGAAGTCAAGCTGCCCATCAAGATCGGCGTGATCGGCTTCACCACGCCGGGCATCATGAACTGGGACAAGCGCTATCTCGAAGGCAAGGTCTACACCGAAGGTGCGGTGGAGGCTGCCGGCAAATACGTGCCAGAGTTGCGCGCCAAGGGTGCCGATGTGGTGGTGGCGCTGCTGCATGGTGGTCTGGACGGCTCGGCCTATTCGGCCACCATGGAGAACCCCGGCCTGTATCTGTCCAAGGTGGCGGGCATCGACGCCATGGTCATGGGCCATCAGCACAGCGTGTTCCCCGACTTGTCGGCCAAGCCTGCCTACAGCCAGAACGGTGTGGACAACCAGGCTGGCACCATCAACGGCGTGCCTGCGGTCATGGCCAGCTCCTGGGGCAAGGCTCTGGGCGTGATCCAGCTGCCGCTGCAATGGGACGGCAAGAAGTGGAGCGTGGCCAAGACCGGCAGCAAGAGCGAGCTGCGCAACATCCAGAACAAGGATGCCGCGGGTGCCACGGTGTTTGTGGATGCCGACCCGGCCGTCGCGCCGCTGATCGAGGCACAGCATCAGGCGGCCATCAGCTACGTGAAGACGCCCATAGGCAGCACGGACTTCCGCATGAGCACGCTGTTTGCCGATGTGGGCGACCCCGGTGCCATCCAGATCGTCAACCAGGCCCAGCAGGCCTATGTGGCCAGCTACATCAAGGCCAATCTGCCGCAGTACGCCAGCCTGCCCGTGCTGTCGGTGAGCGCGCCGTTCAAGTCCGGCTTCCAGGGCGGCAAGGACTTCACCGATGTGGCTGCCGGCTCGCTCGCCATCTACAACGCGGCCGACCTGTATCTCTATCCCAACACCGTATATGCGGTGAAGGTCAATGGCGCGGACATCAAGAGCTGGCTGGAGGCTGCAGCCAAGCGCTTCAACCAGATCGACGTGAACAAGACCGCCGAGCAGCCCTTGATCAGCAGCTTCCCGGGCTACAACTTCGATATGTTCACCACCGCCGATGTGCAGTACGAGATCGATGTGACCCAGCCGCTGGGCAGCCGTATCAAGAACCTCAGCTATCTGGGCAAGCCCATCGATACGGCGCAGGAGTTCGTGATCGCCACCAACAACTACCGGGCCACCAGCGGTGCCAGCTTCATCCCCAAGCTCGACGGCTCGTCGGCCATCTGGGCATCGCCCGATGCGAACCGTGATGTGGTGATCGAGTATGTGCGCAAGAATCCGCAGATCACCAGAGCGGCTAATGGCGCAGCCAAGAGCTGGCGCTTTGCCAAGGTGACGACGGCCGGCCCGGTGGTGTTCAGCTCCGGCACCAATGCCTTGAGCGTGGCCCAGGCGGCAGGCCTGACGGGAGTGTCTGTGCTGGCGGCCGATGACGGCTCGGGCAAGGGCATGAGCAAATACCAGCTCGATCTGTCCAAGTAGGCAGCGTTGCCGCAATGACTGCCGCCGTGGCTCCAAAGGCCACGGCGGCTTTTTTCTGGGACTGGCTATGATGCGAGAAAATTTTCAGGGAGAGGGTATGACGGCATATATCGCGCTGGCAGTGGTTGTGGTGATCGTGATCTGGGCAATTGCCCTCTACAACCGCTTGCGCACGCACAAGAACCAGGTGGAGAACGCGTTTGCGCAGATCGACGTGCAACTCAAGCGCCGTCATGACCTGATTCCCAATCTTGTGGAGGTTGCACGCGGCTATATGCAGCACGAAGCCCAGACGCTGGAGGCCGTGATTCGCGCACGAGGCGAGGCCGTCAGCGCTGCCGACAAGGCCCGTCAGTCGCCGGGCAAGACGCAGGCCATGGGGGCTCTGATGGCTGCGGAGCAGGTGCTGGGCGGTCAGGTGGGCCGTCTGATGGCGTTGGCCGAGGCCTATCCCACGCTCAAGGCCGATGCCCGCATGCAGCAGCTCAGCGAAGAGATCACCAGTACCGAGAACCGCATCGGTTTTGCGCGTCAGTCCTATAACGACGAGGTGCTGGAATTCAACAACCAGGCCGGACAGTTCCCGGATCTGATCGTGGCGCGGCTGGTGGGTTTTGTGCATATGGACATGCTGGCTTCGACCCAGAGCGAGCAGGAGCGCGCCGTTCCTCAGGTCAGGTTCTGAGCGCATGCGTTTCTGGGAGCGACAGCGCCAGGCCAGGCGCAGCACGCGCTGGTTGCTGCTGGTGTTCGGCCTGTGCGTGCTGGCCGTGGTGGCATCGGTGCACCTGGGCCTGATGCTGGCCTGGTGGCTGAGCACTCTGGCATTCGGCGGCTGGGACTATCCCACGGGCTTTGCGGCTGTGAATATCGGCGTGACCTTGCTGCTGGTGCTGGGCGGCTGCTGGATAGAGCTGGACCAGCTGCGCCATGGCGGGCGCAAGCTGGCTCAGCGTGTGGGTGCGCGCGAGGCCAGGCCCGGCAGCTCGCTGGCCGAGCAGCAGCTGTGCAATATCGTCGATGAAATGTGCATTGCGGCGCACTGGCCTGCGCCCCAGGTCGCGGTGCTGGCGCGGACCGAGGCCATCAATGCCTTTGCGGCGGGCTGGGATGCGCAGGACGCCGTCATCGCCGTGACCCAGGGGGCGCTGGACCAGCTCAGCCGTGAGGAAATGCAGGGCCTGGTGGCGCATGAGCTGTCCCATCTGCGCGAGGGCGACACGCGCCTGAACATGCAGCTGGCCGGCATGGTCTACGGGCTGGAGCTGATCCACAACTTCGGCCAGAGCCTGCGCGAGCGCGACAGCATTCTTATGCAATGGTTCGGCCTCTTTATCCAGGCTGCGGGCTTTGTCGGCTGGCTGGGCGGCCAGTTGCTCAAGGCCGCCGTATCGCGCCAGCGCGAGTATCTGGCCGATGCGCGCGCCGTGCAGTGGACGCGCAGCAAGGATGGGCTGGGCGGCGTGCTGCGCAAGGTGCTCACGCAGCGTGAACTGGCCGAGCAACAGTACGGCAGCTGGCAGCAGGATGCGCGCAGCCACCAGGGGCTGGACAAGCGCATCGTGCAGCATATGCTGCTGGCCGAAACACCCCATGCCAGCCGCCTCGAAGACTGGCTGGAATCCCACCCCACGCTGCCCGAGCGCATACGCCGCATCTACGGCCGCAATATGCGGCCGCTGCCCTTGCCGCTCAACACCGTGCCGCAGGGAAGATAAGCCTTTTGGGCTCAAGCCCAATGGAGATAGGCACGAGCAGCTGTCAGGTCGGACGCGATGGGGCTCAGAACAGCTTGCGCTTGCCCGGCTGCAGCAGCACCACCAGCGCGCCCGCGCCACCCTCGGCAGGGCGGGCCTGGACAAAGGCCAGCACTTCTTTTTTCTGGACCAGCCAGCGCTGCACCTTGCCCTTGAGCACGGGGGTGCGCCCCGGCGATCCCAGGCCCTTGCCGTGGACGATGCGCACGCAGCGCACGCCCGTGCGGTGCGACAGCCGGATGAACTGGCCCAGCGCCTCGCGGGCTTCGTCCGAGCGCAGGCCGTGCAGGTCCAGCTGGCGCTGAATGCTCCAGTGGCCGCCACGCAGCTTGCGAGTCACGTCGAGACCGATGCCGGGGCGGCGAAAGCTCAACTGATCGTCCACGTCCAGCAGGGTGCTGACATCGAACTCGTCGCTCATGGCTTCGCGCAGCACATTCTGTTCGTCCAGCACCATCTGCAGAGGCAGCGGCGAGGGTGCCGGTTCGAGAAAGCTGACTTCGTTGCGCGAGCGCAGTGGCGTGACCTTGCCGACGCTGAGCGCAAACAGATTGCGTTCACGCTCGCGCGCTGCACGCGCCTCGGCCTGCGCGAGGGCCAGGGCTTCGGCCTGTTCGCGCATCTGCTTGAGATGGCGGGAGATGCCGGCCAGATCCTGCAGCGAGCGGTGTGCGTGGCTCATAGCAGACCCTCCTCGGCCATGGAGCAGGCGGCGCCCGGCCCGACGATGATGTGGTCGAGCACGCGTACATCGATCAAAGCCAGAGCGGCCTTGAGAGTGGCGGTCAGCGCGCTATCGGCACTGCTGGGCTGCACGTTGCCGCTGGGGTGGTTGTGCGCGAGGATCACCGCGCCGGCCTGATGGTGCAGGGCGCGCAGCACGACTTCACGAGGGTAGACGGAGGTTTGCGTCAAGGTACCGCGAAACATTTCTTCAAGAGCCAGCAAGCGGTTCTGGCTGTCCAAAAACAGCACGGCAAACACCTCATGCGGCCTGGCCGCCAGATGCAGCTGCAGATAGTGCTTGACGGCCTCGGGGGAGGAAAAGACTTCCCGCTCGCGCAGCTGCTGTGCCGTGGCACGGCGGGCCAGCTCCAGCACGGCCATCAGCTCGGCGCGCTTGGCAGGGCCCAGGCCTTTGACGGCTGTCAACGCCTTGTAGTCGGCGGCCAGTAGCCCGGCCAGACCGCCTGCTCCCTGGCCATCACCGGGCAGCTCCAGCAGCTCCTGCGCCATCTGCAGCACCGTCTTGCCGGCTATGCCGGTGCGCAGAATGACGGCCAGCAGCTCGGCATCCGAGAGCGCAGCCGCACCCCGCTGCGCGAGCTTTTCGCGCGGCTGGGCATCCAGGGGCAGGTCTTTGATGGGCATGGGCGTCAGTGCTCGCTTGCACAAGGCGGGGGAAGGGGCGGGTCGGCCATCTCAACGCAGCGGCGAAGAGGTTATAGGCTCGCTCTTACAATGCAGCCCAGTTTATCGGGACTTTCATGACCACAAGCGCAACCCCTTCGGATCTGCCCGTCGTGCAGGCAGGCTCTTTTCTCACGCTGCATTACCGCCTGGCGGGCCCTGCGGGCGATGTGATCAATACCTTCAACGAAAAGCCGGCGACGCTGTCGCTGGGTGCGGGCGAGCTGTCGCCGGCCATGGAAGACAAGCTGATCGGCCTAGCCGAGGGCACGCACACCACTTTCGAGCTGCCCGCTGGCGAGGCTTTTGGCGAGCGCAACCCCGACATGATGCAGTGGGTGGCCCGCAAGCTCATGAACGAGCTCGGCGACCCGCATGAGCAATACACCGCAGGCGATGTGGTGCAGTTCCCCACGCCCGACGGCAGCGGCAGCTACGCCGGCGCCGTGGTGCAGGTGCGCGAGGACGGCGCCGTGCTGTTCGACTTCAACCACCCGCTGGCCGGCCAGCCCGTGACGTTTGAAGTGAAGCTGATCGGGGTACTTTGAAATGACACACCCCCTGAGCTGCTGCGCAGCTTCCCCCTTCAAGGGGGACGACGGCCTTTGCTGCGGGGCGGCCCTTGCTGCGGTCGGCCCGCGCCGCCGTCCCGCGCTTCAAGCGCGCCAATGTCATGCCGTGCGAGTGGTGCGTAGCGCCAGGGGGTATTGAAATGGTGGGAGCCAAGGAAGTCCTGCTGGCCGAGCCGCGCGGCTTTTGCGCCGGGGTGGATCGCGCCATCGAGATCGTGGAGCGGGCGCTGGCCAAGTTCGGCGCGCCCATCTACGTGCGCCACGAGATCGTGCACAACACCTTTGTGGTCAACGATCTCAAGGCCAAGGGCGCCATCTTCATCGAGGAGCTGGACGAAGTGCCGCCCGGCGCCACGCTGATCTTTTCGGCCCACGGCGTCTCCAAGGCCGTGCAGCAGGAGGCCGAGCGCCGTGGCTTTGCCATCTTCGATGCGACCTGCCCGCTGGTCACCAAGGTGCATGTGGAAGTCGCCAAGCTGGCCAAGGAAGGCTACGAATTCCTCATGATCGGCCACAAGGGCCATCCCGAGGTCGAAGGCACGATGGGCCAGCTCTCCGAAGGCATTCATCTGGTCGAGGACGAGGGCGATGTGGCCAAGGTGGCGCCGCGCCAGACCGAAAAGCTGGCCGTGGTGACGCAGACCACGCTGTCGGTCGATGATGCTGCGGGCATCAAGGCCGCCATCAAGGCACGCTTTCCTCTGGTGCGCGAGCCCAAGCAGCAGGACATCTGCTATGCCACGCAGAACCGCCAGGACGCCGTGAAGGTGCTGGCACCCCAGGTGGATCTGGTCATCGTCGTCGGCAGCCCGACCAGCTCCAACAGCAATCGCCTGCGTGAGCTGGCCGATCGCCTGGGCACGCCTGCCTATATGGTGGACAACGCGCTCGAGCTCAAGCAGGAGTGGTTTGCCGATGCGGCCCGCGTGGGGCTGACCGCCGGTGCCTCGGCGCCCGAAGTGCTGGTCGACGAGGTCATCGCACGCATCCGGCAACTGGGCGCAGTCGCCGTGCGCAAGATGGACGGTATCGAGGAAACCATCAAGTTCCCGCTGCCCAAGGGTCTGAAGATCGACGCGGCCACGGGCCTGGAGATCGAAGTGCGCAAGGCGCCCGAGACCGGACATTGAGTCATGGCAAGCTGAATGCTTGCAACTTCATAGCGCCTTGCGCATGGTATTCGGTAATTTCAGATAGTTTTATGCTGAAATTCTATGAATAGCCTGCGCAAGGCGCTTTGCTTTTGATAGCTGACTGCTGCCATCCCCCGTGTATCGGCCGGGTGCGGCCAGTCGCTCTAAAATCCCCATCTATGCTCGACATTCAACTTCTCCGCAAAGACCTGGATTCAGTCGTCGCCCGACTGCAAACCCGCAAGAACCCCCAAGCCTTCCTCAACGTGGAAGCCTTCAAGGCGCTGGAATCCGAACGCAAGTCCATCCAGACGCGCACGGAGGAGCTGCAGTCCAAGCGCAACCAGCTGTCCAAGCAGATCGGCATGTTGATGGGCAAGGGCGAAAAGGACGCCGCCGAAGCCGCCAAGGCCGAAGTGGCAGCCATGAAGACCGAGCTGGAACAATCGGCCACGCGCCTGGATCAGATCCAGACCGAGCTGCAGGCCATGCTGGCGGCCGTGCCCAATCTGCCTCATGAGTCCGTGCCCGTGGGCGCCGACGAAGAAGGCAATGTGGAAGTGCGCCGCTTCGGCACGCCGAGGAATTTCGACTTCGAGATCAAGGATCACGTCGATCTGGGTGCGCCCATCGGCCTGGACTTCGAAGCCGGCGTCAAGCTCTCCGGTGCCCGCTTCACCGTGATGCAGGGCCAGATCGCGCGCCTGCACCGTGCGCTGGCCCAGTTCATGCTGGATCTGCAGACCGAGCAGCATGGCTACACCGAATGCTATGTGCCTTACATCGTCAACAGCGATTCGCTCAAGGGTACGGGCCAGCTGCCCAAGTTCGAAGGCGATCTGTTTGCGGCCCAGAAGGGTGGCCAGGATGCCGAGCCCCTGCCCGATACCGCGGCTCTGTACCTGATTCCCACGGCCGAGGTGCCGTTGACGAATCTGGTGCGCGATGAAGTGCTGGCCGAAGACCGCCTGCCCATCAAGCTGACCGCACACAGCCCCTGCTTCCGTTCCGAAGCCGGCTCGGGCGGCCGCGACACGCGCGGTCTGATCCGCCAGCACCAGTTCGACAAGGTCGAGATGGTGCAGATCGTGCATCCCGAAAAAAGCTATGAAGCGCTGGAAGAGATGACCGGTCACGCCGAAGCCGTGCTGCAGAAGCTGGGTCTGCCCTACCGCGTGATGAGCCTGTGCACGGGCGACATGGGCTTTGGCTCCGCCAAGACCTACGACCTGGAAGTCTGGGTGCCGGCACAGGGCACCTATCGCGAAATCAGCTCGGTCTCCAACTGCGAAGCCTTCCAGGCGCGTCGCATGCAGGCCCGTTTCAAGAATGCCCAGGGCAAGAACGAACTGGTGCACACGCTCAACGGTTCCGGCCTGGCCGTGGGTCGTACGCTGGTCGCCGTGCTGGAGAACTATCAGAACGCCGACGGCTCGATCACCGTGCCCGAAGCGCTGGTTTCGTACATGGGCGGCAAAACTTTGCTGAAGGCCTGATTTTTTAGGCTACAATAGATGCTTCGACACAGGAGAGGTGGCAGAGTGGTCGAATGTACCTGACTCGAAATCAGGCGTACGTGCAAACGTACCGTGGGTTCGAATCCCACCCTCTCCGCCAATTGCTCTAAGTCCTTGCTTTTAAAGGATTTATAGCAGAAACGGCTTCAAGAATGTATACCAAAAAGTGTACTAATCTTGAAGCCTTTTCTTTTTTCTAGACGTCAAAAACACTACGTCCGCTTCTTTGTTCCCACTGCGTTAAGGGAGCATTTCGGCAAAAAATTTCTGGTGTTTGCACTTGGGGCAGGCGAAGGCCATGAAGTGAGGCTCAAGGCTCACCAGATAGCGCACCATCTAACGAATGTTTGCTTGGGTTTGCTGGAAAATGCAGCAATGAACAAGCCTCGCCTGTCCGACTTCGATTTCTCCAATGTCCGAACCTACGAGATAGACGCAAAGAATGGCTATCTCAAAACGGACGGAACGGCAGAAGACCACCAAAGAGCCATAGAGGCTATAAATGCGCTCAAAGGGCTGCAAGGGCTACCAACACACCAACCAGCCACACAAACGCCAGAAACACCCCTTAAAACGGCTCACAGGGGTATCAAGATGGTCGAACTGGTGGAGCAATACTTCAAACTGAAGAAGCAGTTAAAGCCAGCAACAGCCTTGGCTTATGGCAATGTTGCAAAAGAGTTCGCTCAATTTATTCGAAAGCAACACGTTGCAGACATCAGCGAAAGCGATGTTTTGCGCTATCAAACTTGGCTTGCTGACAAGGGAAATGCGACAAGAACGATTGATAACAAACTTATCAATCTACACGCATTGTTTAAGTTTGCTATCCAGCAGAAGCACTATGAAGGTGAGAACCCTGCTGCTAATAAAGCATTGATGACAAAGAAGCAGCGGCTTAAAGAGGGCTATGGCATCTTTGAACGTGAAGAAATAGAAGCAATCTTTAACAGCGACTTTATGAAAGTAGCAAAAGAAAAAGATGAAGATTACTTCTATACCCTAATGATTACTTTGTTCACAGGTATGCGTATTGGTGAAGTTACGAGCCTTCAAAAAGACCAGTTTAAAGTCTCAGAAAAAGGGACTCACTATATTGTTGTACGTGAAAGTAAAACCTTAGCAGGACAGCGAGAAATTCCACTTTATAAGCCTTTTTTTTACTTCATAAAGTCTTTTATTGATAGTAAAGAAAATAAGATATTTAAGTATGAAGAAAAAGATGGAAAAGGCACTGGAAATGCTGTTGGGAAAAAATTTCCGAGACATTTAAAATCTTCAGGTATTACGCGTCAAAAATTAGTTTTTCATAGTCTGAGAAAATTTGTTAATAATGAAATGAAAAGGTTTGGGGTCGATGTTGAGGCGCGTTGTCAAATATTTGGACACGAGTTTGATAATGTAAATTCTAATACTTACTCTAATGAATTTAAAATTGAATATTTAGAAGAAATAACAAAAGAAATTTTTTCGTCAATATCTAAATTGCTACGCAATCAAGTAACCATGACGGCAGCAAGCGGACAAGAAGTTAGAATTCATTTTTAAAATTTTCAAGGTGTTTTTTAATCAAATTTAAGGAGGCTAAAGTGAAAAAATATATATCTTTCGCATTGTGTTTCTTTCTTGCTTTTTCTGTGTTTGCACAAGAGAAAAATACTTCAAACACTTCTAAAAGAATGAAGGCATTAAATGAGTTAACCCCGAATTTATCTTTATCTGAAAGTGATATTCTTTTGATAATAAGGGGTGTCGATTTAAATAATAATGGAGTTAAAGATAGTGTAGAAGAATTCTTGAAATTAAAGTATGAGAAATTATCTGCTGAGAAGGAAATAATAAACTTTGCAGCAGCAAAACAGAAAATACTTGAGGTTAATTATGATGATAAATACTCATTGGTTTCTGCATATTTTGCAGGAAATCTTGCTAACAGATGCTTGATGAAGAAGGTCGGTAAAGATTCATTTAGAGATATAAATCTGGATGTTTCTTTAAGAACTTATGAAACAACTGTCTCTAAAGTATTGCTCGGTGTATATGCTGAAGAAATTCAGCGTATACAAAAACTGTCATTTAGTTATGATGATGGGTTTTGTGAAATTTAAGATTTTTTATAAATATAAAGGCTCCCAAATGGAGCCTTTTTTTATTTGACTTTGAAAAGATTTTCATTATATTGAAAGAAATAAGGACAGAGTTCAACTGTCCTTATTAATAAACTTAAAGTGTCAGAGACTTTAAATTGCTTCCTAAAATTACTTTATCTAAAAATAATTAAAAAGTCAAGTTGAAATCTCCACACTAAACGATGGAGATTTTTTATGGCTAAAAATAGTAAAAGTAAAATTAATGAAGTTTTTTCAAAAGAACAAATAAAAGTAATTTTTGAGAAGTATTCCGATAGCAAAATAGTAGATGAAAAATCATCAAAAAAGGATGATGAAAAACCCTCTCTTGGAATATATGCGAAATCTTCTACCACTTTGGAAGATGAAGCACAGGCTAAAAACTCAATAAACACAAAGGTTAGAGAGATTTATCACTCTAACAGAATTAAGCGTTATAAATTAATTAAGAATGCTAGAAGTTATCTTCTAAACTATGCAAGAAAAACTAACATTAAAACTAATGAATTGCATAAGTTATCAAGAATTATAAATTGCAAGCACGCTTTAAATTCTAATTCCCAGATGGTAGCGGTAGATTTTAATAGTAAGAATGCTTTTTACACTGGTCTACAAACTTGCGGAAGTGTTTGGACTTGTCCAATCTGTGCCGCAAGAATTACAGAAGTTAGAAGGCAAGAGATTGCCACAGCAATCGATGAGGCTTATAAATTAGGCTATCAATCTGCGATGATAACTTTTACTTTTCCTCATAACAATACAATGAGTCTAGAGGATACTCTCGATAAACAATCAAAAGCATTAGCATTTTTTAGGGCTGGTAATGTTTGGACTTGTTATAAAAAGAAAGTAAATTTTTTAGGATTGATAAGAGCATTAGAAGTTACCCACGGTGTGAACGGTTGGCACCCTCACACCCACGAATTGTGGTTTATTGACCCAAAGACCAAAGAAAGAGCCTTTAAAGCGTTCATTCTTCAACGTTGGATAGAGTGCTTAAAGAAGGTAGGTTTATTGCCTCAAAACCCTTCTAAACAACAACTAGAAGCAGTCAAAAAACATTCCGTCGATGTGAAGATGAACTGTAAAGCAAGTGACTACATTGCAAAAGCCGATAGTTCTGCAAACTGGGGTATAGATAGAGAACTTGCAAAAGCGGCGAATAAAGGAAAAGGTAAAGGTTTACATCCCTTTGAACTACTTGCAGAAGATACCAAGAAAAATCAAGAATTATTCATTGAGTTTGTTCAAGCAATAAAAGGAAAAAGCCAACTCTTTTGGAGCCACGGATTAAAAGAAAAACTAGGTATCGATCAATTAACAGATGAAGAAATTGCAGAGAATGAAGAGGATGACGAAGAACCTATTCATAACAAGCAAATTTACTTCACAGAAAAAGAATGGAAGTTAATTCTTAACAAGGAATATAGAGCGCAAATTTTGAATAGATTTGAACTAGCAGAAGATTTGTCAAAAGAATACAAAGCAATCATTGAACACATCACGGGTGAAAAAATTGATGATATGGTTATGAAGGATTGTCCATTTTAAAAGTTGACCTCGTTTATTTTTTACGATAGTGAAAATGAATGAGGTTGTATTTTGTATTGACAAGTTAAAACAAATAGTTTATTAAATAAACAGGTATATTAAGGCTCATTACTCGCAAGAACTATGTCACACCAACTTGCCGGATTACACTTGATATGCTTAGAAAATAAAAAGAAACGAAAGCCGGTAATTCATTGTGTTAATAGTTATAGAGGATGATGAGTAATTTTTATTTTTGAGAAAGACCTCGTGGGGTCTTTTTTTTGTTGCTCATTGGTGAGCAAAAATTGAAAGCATTTCAATTACTAAAAACGAAGTTCATTAGAACGAGTGGACAGGTTTTTCTGCGTAGCAGTTCGAACGAAGTGAGAGGTATTAAGCTCAATGCAATTGCCGCGCTTATGTAATAAGCATAGTCGGTCACTATGCATATTGACAAACGCTAAAAATACCCTAATTTGATTATACGAATAACTAAGAAAAAGGGGCGAAATGTCAAAAGATAAAAATAACAACAATGAAGAAAAATCAATAATTTTTGCGGCAATTTTTGCGGGAATTTTACCCATTGTTTTTGCATTAATTTTTGAATTAATAAAGATAGCATTTTATATTTTCGTGATATTAGCACTCTATAAATATTTGGTGGGCTAAAAATGGCTAAATTCAAGTGCAGAAAATGCAATTTTTTAAACGAAGAAAATAAAGAGCAAGTTTCATTTTTCGGACTTGCAGCAAAAATAGGAACTTACGCAGTAGTCATTTATTTTGCAATCTCTTTTCTTGCTCTTTTTATCTTCGTTGCGCTTGTAGTCGTCATGGACGGAATCGGAGATAGCAACAGCAGTCCTGGAAGTGTTGAGAAGCAACGCTGCAAACGTTGCGGACACGAACACGAAGGGGGTGCGTGATGAGTTATCAATTCATTCACATCGAAGCCTACGCACGCGTAGCGGGAGCAGGCAAGGAAGGCGGGCGCAACGTGGGAAATGTGCTTGCAGAAGCAGACAGAAAACCGGGAAACTGCCCACACATCGACGCTGAAAAGTTAGCCGATCCGGCGCTAGCGCCTGAGAGGATCTACGGGCTGAAACTTGAAAAAGTTGAGGCTGAGGCAAATGCTTGGGCAGAGCAGGCGAAAGACGCACAGGGGCGCAACTTGCGCAAAGACGGTCATTGCTTGCTTGCGGGTGTCGTGAGCCTGCCCAACGACACTACTCCCGAGGCTTGGAAGAGGTTCAAGGCGGACGCTGTGAAGTGGCTCAAAAAAGAGTTTGGGGACACGCTGCGCAGTGTCATAGAACACAAAGACGAAGCACACCCGCATCTACATTTTTACGCTGTGCCAGAGGCTGGCAAAGCGTTCCATAGCCTGCACGTAGGTCAGCAAGCGGCACGAGCTGCAAAGGCTCAGGGTTTGAAAAAAGGTGAGCAAAACTTGGCGTATTGCGAAGCAATGCGCGAGTGGCAAGACAAGTTCAGTCTTGAAGTTGGCCAGAGCCACGGCCTGACACGCCTCGGCCCTGGGCGCAGGCGTCTCACTCGTGAAAACTGGCAACGTGAAAAAGCGCAAGCGAGAGCATTACAACAAGCAAAAAAAAGAGGAGAAAAAACTATGAAAAAAGCACAAAAACAAGCAGCAGAGATAGTCGAACAGGCGCAAGAAAAAGCCCAAAAGACCGCAGGTCTAGGTGCGTCAGTTAGCGGCTTTTTTGCTGGTGTTGCAGGTGAGTGGCACAAGCCCACAAAGCAAGCAGCAGAAGCGGCAGCGAAGGCTGAAGAAGCACTAGAAGCAGAGAGAGAAAAACATAAAAAAGAGTTCGAAGAACAGCGCAAGCACTACGACTATGAACTTGCTCAAAGTGAGAGCGCACGCGACAACTTGAAAGAGACACTCAAAAAGAAAAACGTAGAGTTGAAAAACATTTACTCAAAGCACGGCGACTACATCAAAGAGCAAGAAGACAGAGAGAAAGCAGAGCGAGAAGCCAAGGAAGCAGAACAGCGCAGACAGCAGAGGGAGCAAGAGCAGGAAGAACAAAGAGCGGATGAACGAAAACGACATAGAGGAAGTGACACAAAGCGCTGCTCCACATAGAGGTAATTTCACAATATAAAATTCCTGCACAAAAGTGTTGTTTTGCGCATTGAATCTATATACCATGCATGTTGTGTCAATTCTTTGGAGATGATGTATGGCATTCCGAGCGGATGAAGCGGGAAGAAGTGGATTTGAAGAAGCTGCGAATTATTTGATTCCGCCAGCAAGGTTCAAGGATGAGGGCGAACGGACTCAAAGCAGATACAAGTTAGAAGACCTTGTTGATGAGTTGGGGCCTGTTGTCGATTCGTATCCTTCATGGCATCCACTGGTTTGCAATCACGATGAACGTCACCCGATGACTTACCCCAGTCGAGAGACGGGATACAAAGGTCTTGATCACACAAGATTTTTTGTGAATGGGTTCATCACATGCCCCTATAACGATGGGCAGGATGTCATTGATTCCGTAGATGCTTTGCCCCTTCACCCTGTTGCGAGCATTACGGCAGAGCGCTTGGATGTGAAGTTTTACAACGAAGGGTGCACACCAATTCTTGTGAAATGCAACTGGCATCGCCCACTCGAAGCCGGTCGAATGATCCCGCTATCGCTGGCAGTGCCTTTGATCTTGGAGCAAGAAGTGCCGTGTTGGAGGTGGTCTTCTGTTGGGGAGACATGGACAACGATGCGTCATTACTTGTTGGGCTCTCCACACGGCAGCCGCTCATCCCTGTTCGTCAGTCAAGAGACTGGACAAGGCATCAAAAAGGTGTGGGAAACCTTGATCTATACGGGGATGTTCGGCCCTATCAAAGTCTGAGTGAAGGGCTAAAAATTCGGTGTATCAAAAGATGTACCAATTTTTTGCGCTACAATAGCGTCTTCAACGGAGATAAGTTCTTGTTTTAACAAGCATTCTTGATGGTGTTGGGACTTGTCCCACCCTCTCCGCCAATGCGGCTGTAGCTCAGCTGGATAGAGTACTTGGCTACGAACCAAGGGGTCGTGGGTTCGATTCCTGCCAGCCGCACCAAACGTTAAGCCTCAGAGTAGAAATACTCTGAGGCTTTTTCGTTTCTGGCGTCTGCGGGAGATAGGCGTTTGACAGAAAGGCCCGGCCACCGCAGTGTCCGGCCGGACCTTGACCAGGTCTTGCTCTATGCCAGCATCCCTGCACTGGCCAGCACGGCCAGGGCGCAGGAAGCGATGCGGCTGGCCACGGAGTCTGAGCGGCTGGTCAGCACGATGGGCACGCGCATGCCCAGCACCAGGCCGGCGCATTCGGCGTCGGCCATGTAGACCAGCTGCTTGTAGATCATGTTGCCGGCTTCCAGGTTGGGGGCCAGCAAGATATCGGGGCGACCGGCGACATCGGAGACTATGCCCTTGTTGTGTGCCGAATGCAGGGAGATGGCGTTGTCGTAGGCCAGCGGGCCGTCAAAAATGCCGCCCGTGATCTGGCCGCGGTCGGCCATCTTGCACAGGGCTGCCGCATCGATGGTGCCGGGAATGGCAGGGTTGACGGTCTCTACCGCCGACAGCAGGGCCACGCGGGGCTGGACTATGCCTATGGCCTGCGCCAGATCGACCGCGTTCTGGGCGATATCGCGCTTTTCCATCAGGCTGGGGAAGATGTTGACCACGCAGTCGGTCATCAGCAGCGGGCGGTCATAGCCGGGGATGTCCATGATGAATACATGGCTGGCCCGGCGGCTGCCGCGCAGACCGGCTTCGCGCGCCACGGCCGCGCCGAGCAGATCGTCGCTGTGCAGGCTGCCCTTCATCAGAGCCCGGGCCTGGCCATCGCGGCACAGTGCCGCAGCCTGGGCCGCAGCGATGCGAGGGTCGTCCGCCGTGGAGTGGATCTCGGCGGCAGACAGATCGAGACCCGCAGAGCGGGCTGCGGCTTCGATGCGCTGACGCGGTCCTACCAGCAGTGGCCTGATCAGGCCGGCCTCCGCCGCTTGCAGGGCCGCCTGCACAGAGCCGGTATCGCAGGGGTAGGCCACGGCCACGGCGACCGGACCTTTGGCGCGGGCGAGCTCCTGCAGATGCTGCAGATGAGGGCGAGGCGTGGCGGGCGCATCGTCGGCAGCCACGGCAAGAGAGAGTGAGGGAGTCATGAATGCTCCTGCGGGAAGTACAGGGCCCGGCGCGAGCAACGCAGGGGGTCTGGGAGTCGGTTTTCGAGGGCCTTGCGCTTTACCCAGGCGCATGAACCCGGCGCGGCCCGACCAAGGGACACCGAGGAAGGGCCGCCCCGCACCGAGGGTGTCGTCCCCCTCCCCCGCGCAGCGGGTAGAGAGGGGGAAGGCGCGCAGCGCCTCAGGGGGTGTCAGACGGCGTCAGACAAAGTCCTTGTACTTGTCCAGCATGCGCACAGGCTTGGACAAGGCATCGCGGCGGAAGGGATCGCCGAGCTCGCGGGTGCACATGATCTCGATCACGCAGGTCTTGCCTTCCTTCATCTGCATGTCGACGGCTTTTTGCAGCGCCGGGCCCACGTCCTCGATGTGGTCCACCACAATGCCTTCGGCGCCCATGGCCTTGGCGATGTCGGAAAAGCTTTCGCTCTCCAGCTCGCCGGCCACGAAGCGGCGGTTGTAGAAGTCCACCTGGTTCTTCTTTTCCGCGCCCCACTGGCGGTTGTGGAACACCACGGCGGTCACGGGAATGTCGTGGCGCACGGCGGTCATGATTTCCATCATGCTCATGCCCCAGGCGCCGTCGCCGGCGTAGGCAATGGCCGGGCGATCGGGGGCTGCGCACTTGGCGCCGATGATGGTGGGCAGGGCATAGCCGCAGTTGCCGAAGCTCATGGGAGCGAAGAAGCTGCGCGGTTCGTCGAAGCGCAGATAGCTGTTGGCCACCGAGTTGATATTGCCGATGTCGGTGGACACCATGACGCGCGCCGGCATGGCTTTTTCGAGTTCGCGCAGCACCTGGCGGGGATGCAGATAGCTGCCGCCGGTCGGCGTGCGTTCGCCCTTGGCCTCTTCGATCATGTCCAGGCTGTAGGGGTCGCGCTCGTGGGTCCAGCCGTCGAGCTCCTTCTCCCAGGCGGCTTTTTCCGTGGCGATGGTGTCGGCGCGCGCTGCCTTGGTGGCATCGCAGCCCAGTGTCACATCGGCCAGGCGCCTGCTCAGTTCGGCCGCCACGGCCTTGGCATCGCCGTTGATGCCCACGGCGATCTTCTTGACCAGGCCCAGATTGGTGTGATCGGCCTCGATCTGGATGATCTTGGCGGTCTTGGGCCAGTAGTCCATGCCATGCTGGGGCAGGGTGCCGAAGGGACCCATGCGCGAGCCCAGCGCAATCACTACGTCGGCCTGGGCGATCAGCTTCATGGCGGCCTTGGAGCCCTGGTAGCCCAGAGGGCCGGCCCACAGCGGGTGCTTGGCAGGGAAGGCGTCGTTGCGCAGATAGCCTGTGGCCACGGGTGCGCCCAGGCGCTCGGCCAGTTGCTTCGCTTCCTCCACGGCATCGCCCATGACCACGCCGCCGCCGGCCAGGATCACCGGGAACTTGGCGGTCTTGAGCAGCTCCACGGCGGCCTGCAGGCTGGCTTCGCCGCCATGGCCGCGGTCCACACGCATGGGCTTGGGGATCTCGCACTCGATCTCGCCGTAGAAGTAGTCACGCGGAATATTGAGCTGGGTCGGGCCCATCTCGGACATGGCGCGGTCGAAGACGCGGCCCGTGAACTCGGCCATGCGCTTGGGGTTGCAGACATGGCCCTGGTATTTGGTGAACTCCTGGAACATGGGCAGTTGATTGGCTTCCTGGAAACCGCCCAGGCCCATGCCCATGGTGCCGGTCTCGGGAGTCACGATCACCACCGGGCTGTGCGCCCAGTAGGCTGCGGCAATCCCGGTCACGCAGTTGCTGATGCCGGGGCCGTTCTGGCCGATCACCACGCCGTGGCGACCCGAGACGCGGGCATAGCCGTCGGCCATGTGGGCCGCACCTTGCTCATGCACCACCGGGATCAGGCGAATGCCTGCGGGGGCGAAGATGTCCATGGCATCCATGAAGGCGGAACCCATGATGCCGAACATCTCGCTGACGCCATTGGCGACGCAGGTTTCCACGAATGCTTCCGAAGGGGTCATCTTGTGAACGCCTTCAACCACTTTACGATTGTCCGTTGCAGCCATCTCTGTCTCCTTGAAAATTTGAAACCTATGGTTCCGAAAAAAGAAATAACGATGTCAGTCTATGGCATTTTTTTGTTTTCGTGCAAGTAAATTTCTTTTTATGGAATAAATTGACTCGAAAAATAGAAATTAATATGATCGACAACGATATGAAGCACAGCGAAGACATCCCCTCGGCTCGCCTGGACGGAGACACGCCCAATCTGCGTTTGTTCGCGCTGCTGGAAGCCGTGGCGCAGAAGAGCCAGCCCTTCACCTTGCAAACCATGGTGGAAGAGACAGGCTTGCCCAAGCCGACCATGCACCGCATGCTTGCGCAGCTGGAGGGCGCCGGAATCCTGCAAAGAGATGGCAACGGCCGCCACTACGGCACGGGCCAGCGGCTGATGCGGCTGGCGGAGAACGTGTTGCTCAACAACACCACGCATGGCGCGCGGCATGCGGTGCTGACCCAGCTGGTGCGCGAGCTCGGCGAGAGCTGCAACATCACGGCTTTTTCGGGCAGCGAGGTCCTGTATCTGGACCGCGTGGAGACGCCGGCTCCGCTGCGCTTTTATCTGCATCCGGGCTCGCGCGTGCCCGCGCACTGTTCGGCCACGGGCAAGCTGTTCCTGAGCCAGATGTCGCCCGCCCAGCGCCGCCGGCTGCTGGCCAATGTGCCGCTGGAGGCGTTCACCGGCAACACGCTGACGACCTTCGAGGCGCTGGAGCAGGAGCTCGATCAGGTGCGCGCCCAGGGCTATGCCTTCGACAACGAGGAGTTCCTGCCCGGGCTGCTGTGCCTTGGCGTGCTGGTGCCCGCACCCCATGGCAACTCCAATATGGGGCTTGCGGTGCAGGCGCCCATCATGCGTTTTTCCAAGGAGAAGGCCTTGTCCTTTCTTCCCAAGCTGCAGGCGGCCGTCGCGGCGATCGCCCGCATTAACGATGACGTTCCACCGGAAGCCGATGATGACTGACCTGAGCCTGCTGCAGCCCACCCGTACCGTCAGCGTGCGCGATGTATTTGGCATCGACACGGACATGACCGTGCCGGCTTTTGCCGAGCCGGGCGAACATGTTCCCGCGATTGACAAGGCCTACCGCCTGAATTCGCAGGTGACGCAGGCCATTCTGGCGGGCTTCTCGCACAACCGGCGCGTTGTCATTCAGGGCCTGCACGGCACGGGAAAATCCACGCATATAGAGCAGGTGGCCGCCAGGTTGAACTGGCCCTGCGTGCGCGTGAATCTGGACGGTCATATCAGCCGCCTGGATCTGGTGGGCAAGGACAGCATCGTGCTGCAGGAAGGCAAGCAGGTGACCCAGTTCCAGGAAGGCATTCTGCCCTGGGCGCTGCAGCGGCCCGTGGCCATGGTGTTTGATGAGTACGACGCCGGACGCCCCGATGTGATGTTCGTCATCCAGCGGGTTCTGGAGCGTGAAGGCAGCTTTACCCTGCTCGATCAAAAGCGGGTGATCCAGCCGCATCCCTGTTTTCGGCTGTTTGCCACCATGAACACTCTGGGACAGGGCAATCTCAACGGGCTCTATCACGGCA
This sequence comes from Comamonas sp. E6, assembly GCF_001010305.1. Lineage (NCBI taxonomy): Bacteria > Pseudomonadati > Pseudomonadota > Betaproteobacteria > Burkholderiales > Comamonadaceae > Comamonas > Comamonas sp. E6. Next base: position 95,966 of record NZ_BBXH01000013.1, on the reverse strand, counting down.
CGCAGCAGCTCAACCATGCCCAGCTCGATCGCTGGAATCTGGTCACCAGCCTGAACTATCTGCCCCCGGCCGAGGAAGCGGCCATCGTGCTGGCGCGTGTGCCGGAGCTTGCCACGGCCGATGGGCGCCGCAAGGTGGACGCCATGGTGGCGCTGGCCGGGCTGACACGCAAGGGCTTTGCAGTGGGGGATCTGTCCTTGCTGATGTCTCCGCGCACGGTGATTACCTGGGCCGAGAACATCGCCATCTTCCATGACCTGAGGCAGGCCTTCGAGCTGTCATTCCTCAACAAATGCGAGCCTGCAGAGCGCGCCATCGTGAGCGAATATTTCCAGCGCTGCTTTGCCCAGGAGCTGACGCAGCCCGCAGAACCAGCACTGGCGTTTCTGGCATGAGCGCCGGGACCTCCGGCCCTGCCTCGCTGTCCCGCATGGAAGCCTGGGGTGGCGCCATGCTGCGCGCCGTAACCGGCGACGCCAGCCTGCAATGGAGCGGTCAGACGCTGTATCGCGGCACCACGCCCATACCCCAGGCGGCGGCCCATCATAGCCAGGTGCCGGTGCAGCAGACGGATCAGCGCGGCCTGCTCGACAGCATGGGACTGCGTCTGCATTGGAGCGACCAGGCACTATTCCAGGCTCATCTGCCCCAGGAACCGGTGGAGCGCATGGTGTTCGAGCTGCTGGAGCAGCTGCGCGTGGAGAGCCTGGTTCCCGAGACATGGCCCGGAGCGCGCGAGAACATGCGCCAGCGCTTTGTGAACTGGTGCCAGGCCTTCATGGATTCCGGCCTGACGGAGAGCAGTCTGGGAATTTTGCTGTTTACGGTGGCCATCACGGCCTGGAGCCGACTGACCGGGCATGAGATACCGGAACGCATGGCCGATCTGGTGGAGTCCACGCGGATGTCCATGGCTTCTCCGCTGGGCCGGCACTGGGATCGGCTGCGGCGCGCCAGAGACCGGCAGCAGCAGTTTGTCGAGCCTGCCCTGGCCGTCAGCCGCTGGGTCGGCATGGCGGTGCGTGCGGCGCAGGACGATGCGCCGCGCGGTGCCGGCGGCCCCAGGCGGCGCAGCAGTTTTGCCCTGCCTCTGCACTTTGAGTCCCAGAGTCAGGACGGCATGCCCGTGGCGCAAAGCGGCGACAGTCGGGCATGGACCGGCACAGCGCAAAGCTACCGGGTTTTCACGCGCGAGTTCGATAGGGAAGTGCAGGCCGCCGAGCTGATCCGTGCGCTGCAGCTGGCCCAGTTCCGGGAGCAGATGGACGAGGAGCTGGCGCGCTCGGGATTGCTGCAGGCCGGGCGGCTGGCACGCTATCTGCAGCAGCGCCTGGCCAGCACGCAGCGCAACGGCTGGAGCTTCGGGCTGGAGGAAGGCCATCTGGACGGCAGCCGCCTGTCCCAGCTGGTAACGGACCCGCAGCAGCGCGCGATCTTCAAGGACGAAATGCAGCGCCCCGTCAACGAGACCGCCGTCACCATTCTCATGGACTGCTCGGGCTCCATGAAAACCTATGCCAGGCCCCTGTCGCTATTGCTCGACGTGCTGGGGCGGGCGCTGGAGATGGCCGGCGCAAGCGTGGAGATACTGGGCTTTTCCACGCAGGCCTGGAATGGCGGCAGAGCACGCCGCCGCTGGCAGCGCGCCGGCCAGCCGCAGTTTCCGGGGCGTCTCAACGAGCGCCTGCACATTGTCTTCAAGGACGGTGCCAGGCCCTGGCGTCATGCCCGGCACGGCATTGCGGCACTGCGCAAGCCCGACATCTTTCGTGAAGGCATCGACGGCGAGGCGGTGGAATGGGCGTGCCAGAGGCTGCGTGCAAAGGCCGCGCAACGTCGCATCCTGCTGGTCATCTCCGATGGCTGTCCCATGGATACGGCCACCCATCAGGCCAATGACGAGCATTATCTGGATCAGCATCTGAGGCAGGTTCTTGCCGCCCAGGAACGCATGGGAGGCATGAAGGTCTGCGCCCTGGGCGTCGGGCTGGATCTGGGGGTCTTCTACCGTCAAAGGCTTGCCGTCGATCTGCAGCACGATCTCGACGAGGCCTTGCTGTTTTCGGTGGCCGAGATGCTGTGTAAACGATGACGGGAATGGCGCGTGCGACAGGTATCGCACAAGGCCGAGCAAGCTCAGGCGACCAGCCGAAACAACGGAAAACAGAAAAGCGGGAAGGCGCAATGCCTGCCCGCTGTCTGCTTGCCGGAGCCATCCCCGCCGGGGAATCGACCGGACTTACATGCGTCCCTTCCATGGAACCAGGCGCTTTTCGACCCAGCGCATGAACAGGTCGAACACATAGGCGATCACGCCGATGACAATGATGCCCATGATCACGATGTCGGTGCGCAGGAAGTTCGAGGCGTTGAGCACCATCTGACCCAGACCCACGTTCGCCGCCACCATTTCGGCGGCAACCAGAGTTGTCCAGCCAAAGCCGATGGCAATGCGCATGCCCACCAGAATGTCGGGCAGGGCCGCCGGCAAGATCACATGGCGGATCACCTGGAAGTAGCTCGCTCCCATCGAATAGGCGGCGTTGATCTGCTCCTGTGCTGCGCTGCGCATGCCCGAGCGGGCTGCCAGAGCCAGGGGCGCAAAACAGCTCAGGAAGATCAGCAGGATCTTCGGCGTTTCATCGATGCCGAACCAGATGATGATCAGCGGCAGATAGGCCAGTGGCGGCAGGGGGCGATAGAACTCGATGGGGGGGTCGAAGATGCCGCGTGCAAAGCGTGACATTCCCATCGCGATGCCCAGCGGAACGGCAATCATGAAGGCCAGCCAGAACGCCACGGTCACGCGCAGCAGACTTGCAGAGAAATGCTGCCACAGCGGTTTGTCGTTGGCCTGCCCGGTCAGGTATTCATAGAACTGCTGGAACACCGCTTGCGGGCTGGGCAGGAACAAGGGCTTGATCCAGCCGAGATTGGTGGCGGCGAACCACAGTGCCAGCAGCAAGGCCACGGTGACGATGCTGATGCCGAGGCTGGAGCCTTCGCCGGGGGTCTTGAAGCGACTGGTCTTCACCGGTCCCGACGCCTGCGGGGCAGTGGCCTTGGGCTGCACGCGCGCTGTCGTGGCGGGCAGATGGTTGATTTGGACTGCTTCAGACATTGGCAGGCTCCCGGTGGTGAATCAGACTCAGAACTTCTTCGCGCATCCTGATGAAGTCGGGGCGCGACTTGACGGCACGCGCATCGCCGGTGCGCAGAAACTCATGGCAGAACGGCATGTCGTCGTAGACATGGAAGATGCGGCCCGGGCTGGGGCTCATGACGATCAGCCGGCTGGCGAGAAACAGCGCCTCCTCCACCGAATGGGTGATGAAGAACACCATCTTGTGGGTGGCATGCCAGACACGCAGCAGGATTTCCTGAACCTGCTCGCGCGTGAAGGCGTCCAGCGCACCCATGGGTTCATCCATCAGCAGCAGTGCAGGATCGTTGGCCAGTGCACGGGCAATGCCGACACGCTGCTGCATGCCACCCGAGAGTTCATACACGGCACGCCTGGCGTAGTTCTGCAAGCCCACGAGGCCCAGTTTTTCTTCCGCGATCTGTGTGCGCTGCTTCAGATCCATGCCGCGCATGCGCAGTCCCAGCGCGACGTTGTCGATCACATTGAGCCAAGGCATCAGCGCATGCTTCTGAAACACCACCCCTTGATTGGCTCCTGGACCCTGAATGGGCTTGCCGTCCAGCAGGATCTGGCCGCTGGAAGGGGCCAGAAAGCCTGCCATGCAGTTGAGCAGTGTTGTCTTGCCGCAGCCCGATGCACCCAGAGCGACCACGAAGTCGCCTTCGTTCATGGTCAGGTTGACGGGGGCCAGGGCTTGCAAGTGTCCGCCCTTGACCTCGTAATTGACGGTCAGGTCACGTATATCCAGAGTCGGCATGACATTGCCCTCCTATGTGAAACAAAGCTGGGAGCCACGACGGGGTTGGTCGTCGTGGGCGGGCAGTCAGCGGCCGAGAGCCTGCTTGACATAGCTGCTGGTCACGTACGCGGCGTAGTCGGGCCTGACCTCCTGGATTCGTCCCTGCGACTTCAGAAACGTTGCAGTATTGGTCATTGCCTTGGCCGCACCGCCTTCCAGCCACTGCACGCCGAGCTGCTCTTCAGCACTGGGGAAGCGGTAAAGCGCCATGGCTGCGGGCACGTCCTTGGGGTCGGCCTTGCTCCATTTGGCAATCGCCTTGATCTCGGGCGAATCGGGAGTCCACCTGGCCAGGTTGTCGCGCACCTGGGCGCTGGCCCGATTCAGGGCCTTGATGAACGCCACCATGAACTGGGGATTTTCCTGGGCGAACTTGCTGCTCACGGCAATGCCCTCGAAGGTGGGATAGCCCATCTGCGCAATGGAGCCGGAGGTGGCAATCACCTTGCCCTTTTGCTTGACCTTGGCCAGTACCGGATCCCAGACAAAGGTGGCATCGATATCGCCGCGTTCCCAGGCCGCGGCAATCTCTGGCGGGCGCATGTTCATGATGTTGACCTTGCGCGCGTCGACGCCTTCCTTGCCCAGGGCAGCGACCAGCTGGTAGTGCGCGGTGGAGACGAATGGCACGCCAATGCGCTTGCCTTCCATGCTCTTGAAATTGCTGATGCCGCCGCCATCGCGAGCCACCAGGGCTTCGGCACCAGCGATATCCGCGGAGATCCAGAGCAGCTTGATGTCCTGCCCCTGGCTGGCCGCAGCAGTCAGCGGGCTGGATCCCACCTCTCCCATCTGCACGTCGCCCGAGGCCATCGCCCGTATCACGTCGCCGCCGCCCGAGAACATGCGCCAGTTGATCTTGTAGCCTGTCTCCTTTTCCACCTCGCCCGACTCCATGACCAGGCGCAGAGGCACCAGCATGTCCTGGTTGGCGAAGGTCACGGTTTTCTGCTGCGCCAGCGCGAAGCCGGTCATGGCCAGTGCTGCTGTTGCGGCACCCGCTTTCAGCATCCATCGTTTTTGCATTTTCATTGCCAATTTCTCCATGGTTAGAGCGATATCGGTTGAAGACTTAGACCAGAGAACCCTTGCTGTGCTCACTCTTGCTGACTTGCTTTCCCATTCCCGCTTCTGGCTGAACCGGTAGAAAGCCGCATCGCGAGGCTCAAAGAGCTTTCTGAGCGGATCGTAGTGAGCAACCTTGCGCAGCCAGTAGGGCCAGTTGCTGTGAATCGTTAGGTCCAGTCGCGCACGGCCCCGGATGGGGCGCGCAGCATGGGTTGGCGTGCACCGCGACCGTGCATTGCAAAGCCTTGCATGGCGCGGCTTGTGCGGGATATCTCGGTCCTGGTGAAGGGCGTTTTTGCGGCGTCTGCATGGGCTTAGGTGGTTTCACTGATCGCAGACAGATGAGGGAGGATTGGGCTGTCCGAGAGGCATGAATGCTTGCGCAATATGCGTGCCAGAGAGGCGGTTTTTCCTGTGGCCGGGGCTCCGGGGTGTGCGCCGCACCGCATCCGTAGATAGCATGAAAAAAAGCACCTTCCTGGCGGAAGGTGCTCTTCGTTGCGCGAAGCCCGAACGGCGGCTGGCAGGGTCAGTTCTTCTCGTCGTTCATGTGATACCAGTGGTAGAGAAAGCGCTGGCCCATGCGGCGAAATGGTGCAAATGCCTCCGAGCGCACCATATTGAACACATTCGGATATTCGAGCGATGAGTTGTAGATTGGCAACTCGAAGGCCTTGATGTTCTGGCCTGCGATGCGCTGGGCCATGCGACGGCCTGCATGCGCAGAGAACGACACGCCGTTGCCGCCATAGCCGACCGCATAGAAGACGCTTTCCCTTGGATCGGGCTGGGTGATACGCGGCATCATGTCGTGGCTTACATCGACCCATCCCCACCAGGAGTAGTCCACCTGGATTCCCTTGAGGGCCGGGAACTTGTGGTGCAGGCCCTCGACCAGCTTGGCCATATGGACCGGATTGGGCGCATCGGCGCCGGTGACGGCGCTGCGGCTGCCGATCTGCACGCGGTTGTCGGGCAGCTTGCGGTAGTAAAAGCGCAGCGTGCGCGTGTCGGTGATGACTTGCGTGGTCTTGAAATTGGTGGCTGCCAGCTCTTCTTCCGTCAAGGGTCTGGTGACCAGCGAGTTCGAGAGAATCGGCATGATCTTGGAGCGCAGACTGCGGTGAAGGCCGTTGCTGGTATAGCCACCGGTGGCAAAGCCGACGGCGCGTGCCTTGACCGTGCCGCCCGGTGTCTGGAGGTAATGCACGCCGTTGCGTGTCTCCATGCCCAGCACGGGGCTGGCGGGATGCATCTTCACTCCCAGCTCGCGGGCCTTGCGCAGATAGCCGAATGCCAGCTTGAGCGGATGCACGCCAATGCCGTCGGGCTCATGCATCGCGCCACGGCAGTCGGCGTCATCGACATAGTCACGGCGCACAGCATCGACGCTGAGTATGCGGGCGTCGTAGCCGAAGACTTCGCGCATGACGCGGGTCTCGTTGCGCAGAAAATCCATTTTTCTGTCGCGGTGGGCAATATACAAATGCCCTCCCGGTTGCGGCTCGCATTCTGGAAACTCCGCAACCAGTTTCTTGAACGTGTCGAATCCTTCGCGGATCTCCGCATCCAGCTTCAGGGCTGTGTCCTTGCCCCAGCGCTCTATCCACTGCGAGCGATAGAGGCGGCCGCTGGCATTCTGGCCCTGGCCGCCGTTGCGGCTGGTGCAGCCCCAGGCGCTCTGGTTGGCCTCGAGAACCACGGCGCGAATGCCGTGTTCGCGGGCCAGAAACAGCGCAGTGGACAGGCCCGTGAAGCCCGAGCCCACGATGACCACATCGGCTTCCATGTCGCCGCAGACCGGACCATCGTCCTCGGGTGGCCGGCCTGCCGTCCCTACCCAGTAGGTCGGAGCGTAGCCGGCGCCATGTCCGGGGGTTCTTGCCACCAGGGGGTCGTACTGCGGGTCGTATGGATTCAGATGGCTGGGGCGGATGTCCTCGGCTTTCATGGCGGTCGTCTCCTGGTGTGGCTGCGTTTGAAGCGGCGCTCTATTGCTATGGAATTGATGGACGCAAAGTCAATGCAGATGCACTGCTTGCGATGTCCAGAGCAGCATAGCCAGCCCCTTGTGCAGCTGGTTAGGGCCACGGCACAGGTTTTGATGGAGCCAGCGCGCAAGCCTGGCCATCCGAATCTCGGGATTGCCGCAGACGGGCTGCAGCGAGTCTCCTGCAAACCGGGCGACCCATCGAGTCGCGCTCGCCGGGCGGGGCTGCGCGCCGGCCTGCTTCAGATCGGCATGACACAGGCTGTGTCAGCCGTCACCTCGGGGGTATGCACTGGAGTCCACCGCCACCTGTGCAGACAGCGGGCGTGGTCGTGAACTTCCCCTGCGCCTGTGGCAGCGATGACCGCATTGAGCGTGTTGATGCTCTCCTATCGTTTTCACCTAAATGAAGCGGCGCAAGAGGCATTTGCCGGCGGGCTTCGGTCTGCATCCGCAAGAGCTGGGGCAGAGCGTCGCGCTCAGAGGAGAAGCGGACTTTCTCAAGGCATCTTTCGGTGCGCGCCGCCGTCATCTCGCGAGGGATCACTGCCTTGCGCGGCAAGGCCTTGGACTTAACGATTGCCGGCAACTGGCCCTACGAAATGGAGCCAGTGCTACCTACCATGAGCCATCGGAATTTCAGGCATTTTTCGATAGAAAGGGGGCGCTTTTGCAATGGTCGACCCCCATGACATGACAGCAATCTGGAGAGCATATGAGCAAGCAAGAATCCCAACCCGATGTCCAGTTTCTGGCGCGTTTCTCCGACGCGTGGAATCGCCATGACATTGACGCATTGATGGACTTCATGGCCGACGAGTGCGAGTTTCATGCCGTTGCCGGCCCTGATCTGATGGGACGCAGCTTCGTGGGTCGTGAAGCCGTGCGTGAGGGCTTTCAGCTGGCCTGGCAGGCATTCCCCGATGCGGCCTGGGTGGATGGAGAGCATTTTGTGCAAGGCACGCGCGGTGTTTCGGAGAGCACCTTCAAGGGCACCAAGGCCGACGGCCTGCGTGTAGAGGCACGCATGGTCGATGTGTTCACCTTCCGCGACGGCAAGATCGCCGTCAAGAACGCCTACCGCAAGGATCGCCCGCCTGTGGCGATTTCCTGACACGAGCCTGGTTTGCGTGCGCGCATTCTTGTCTCGCGGCAGGGGGCGCTGCACGCATGGCTTCGCGCAACAATTTTCAAGCAGATAACTGAACGACCACGGCAACGGCCTGCATGAGCAGCAAGGCACAGCCAGATACATAAAGCCGTGGCGACCGGCATTTCCAGGCCGGCAAGACAGGAGACAAAAATGATTGGAAATCCGCATTCGTCGCCGGACGGGCTGTCGCACAGTCTCAAGCAGCGGCACATGACCATGATTGCCCTGGGCGGTGTCATCGGTGCCGGGCTCTTCGTCGGCAGTGGCGTGGTCATCAAGTCGGCCGGGCCGGCGGCCGTCATCTCTTTTCTGATCACCGGCCTGCTGGTGGTGCTGGTCATGCGCATGCTGGGCGAGATGGCCTGCTCCATGACGGGAGGCTCGTTTTACGAGTACGCCCGGGAAGCCTGGCGCGACCGGCCCGCCGTGGGCCAACTGGCGGGATTTCTCACGGGCTGGATGTACTGGTATTTCTGGGTCATCGTCGTGGCGATCGAAGCGGTGGCGGGGGCGGAGCTGGTGCGTTACTGGCTGCCCGACGTGCCGGCCTGGAGCATCAGCCTGGTCCTGCTGATCATGATGACGCTGACCAATCTGGTCTCGGTCAAATCCTTTGGCGAGTGCGAGTTCTGGCTGGCATCCGTGAAGGTGGCCGCCATCGTGGTGTTTCTGTTCATTGCCGGTGTCTATGTGCTGGGCCTGACACCGGGAGGCAGCGGAATGCATGTCGCCAACCTGAGCCAGAACGGCGGCTTCATGCCCAACGGCATTGTTCCGGTGCTCACGGGCGCCGTGGCCGCGACCGGCTTCTATTTCGGCGCGGAGATCGTGACGATTGCGGCCGCCGAAACCGCCGAGCCCCAGAAGGCGGTGGCCAAGGCCACGAATTCGGTCATCCTGCGCGTGCTGGTGTTCTATGTGGGATCGGTGCTGCTGGTGGCCTGCCTGGTGCCATGGAACTCCATCGGCATGTCCACGCCCTATGTCAGCGCTCTCGATGCCATGGGCGTGCCGGCCGCTGCCCAGATCATGAATGCCGTGGTGCTGACCGCCGTGTTGTCGGCGCTCAACTCCGGACTTTATGCCTCTTCGCGCATGCTGTTTGCGCTGACGCGACGCGGCGATGCGCCCAAGGTGCTGGCCCAGGTCAGCCGCAACGGCGTGCCCGTGTACGCGATTCTGGTGGCCACCTTGTTCGGCTACGGTGCCATCGTCATGTCCTATCTGTCTCCCGACAAGGTGTTCGCCTTTCTCGTGAACTCCTACGGAACGGTTGCCATCTTCGTCTACATCCTGATTGCGATTTCCCAGTTGCGTCTGCGCTATCGATTGGAGAACGAGGCTCCGCATCTGCTCAAGGTGCGCATGTGGTGCTTTCCTTATCTGACCTGGCTGGCGATTGCGGGCATGCTGTCCATCGTGGTGGCCATGGGCTTCATTCCCGAACAGCGCACGCCGCTGGCCCTGGGTGTGGCCAGTCTGTGCATCTTGCTGATTGCCTATCGCGTGCGCCAGGCGTTGCGGCGCGGAATCAGTCCCGAGGGGCTGCTCGACGAGCTGGCTCCGCCCAAGCTGCGCAAGAATTGATGAGAACGACAAAAAAGCCCCGGACCCTGAGTCCGGGGCTTTTGTTTTGCGCCTCTACATGCAGTGCATGGCTTCTGCCAGGGCCTTGATGCCGTGGGCGATTTGTCCTGCGGGAATGGACTGATAGCCCAGGCGTATGAAGTTGCCCGTGTTGCGAGGGGAGGTGAAGAACACATCGCCGGGCTCGATCAGCACTCCATGCTCGGCGGCCTGGCGTGCCAGCGCTTGCGCGGGCACATGGTCGGGCAGTTGCACCCAGCATGAGCCGCCGCCGCGTACCGGCGTGATGCGGCATTGGGGCAGGTAGCGAGCCATGGCTGCCGTCAGCTCGGCATGACGCTCTTTCTGGGCCTGGCCGAGGCGGCGCAGCTGGGCCTCGTAGTGGCCCAGCGAGATGAACATGGCCAATGTGCGCTGGATGAAGGTGGAAGGATGGCGGATCATCAGGCGGCGCAGGGCGCGCAGCTCCTTGATCAGCTCGGGCGGAGCCACGATATAGCCCACGCGAAGGCCGGGTGCCAGGCTCTTGGAGAGGCTGCCGATATAGATCACGCGGTTGTTGCGGTCCAGGCTTTTGAGTGCCGGGATGGGTTGTTCGTCGAAGCTGCTTTCGCTTTCGTAGTCGTCCTCGATGATGATGAGATCGTGCTTTTGTGCGGCCTCGAGCAAGGCTTCGCGCCGCTCCAGCGGCATGGTGACACCCGTGGGGCACTGATGGCTGGGCGTGACGTAGAGGTACTCGAGCTTGCGCATGGCATTGACGATAGGCAGTCCATCGCCATCCACGCCAATGGGGATGACCTGCGAGGTGCGGCTGCTGAAGATATTGCGCGCATCGGGGTAGCAGGGGTTTTCGATGCCGATGGAGGTGCCCTCGCGCATCAGCAAATCGGCCACCATGTACAGCGCATGCTGGGCGCCGACCGTGATGATGATTTCGTCGGGTGACGCCCAGACGCCGCGGCGCGGCAGGATCTTGGTCTGCACCTGCTGGATGAGGCTGTCGTCGTCGCGGGTGATGTGATCGGGCGCCCACATGCGGATGTCCACCACGCCCAGGGACTTGAGGCAGCATTCGCGCCAGGCGGCCGTGGGAAACAGCTCCTTGTCGAACTGGCCGTAGAGAAACGGATAGGGGAACCGCTGCCAGTCGTCTTCCTTCACGATGCTGCGCTGCAGGCTGGGGCGCAGCCACAGGCGGCGCGACCAGTCCGTGTGCGCCTCGGCGTCCGTGCTCCTGCCGCTGCCCGGCGTGCGCTCGGCCGTGCGGCCCTGCAGCACATCGGGGTGTATGAAATGGCCTTTTCTCTCGCGGCTCAGCAAGAAGGCCTCTTCGGTCAGTTGCTGGTAGGCCATGACCACGGTGATGCGGCCCACGCCCAGCAGCTTGGCCAGTTCCCGGCTTGAGGGGATAGCGTCGCCGGGCGCGAGAATGCCGGTGAGGATGGCATCGACCAGCATTTCGCGAATCTGACCCTGAAGGCTCAGAGAGGGCCTGGCGCTGCGGCGAAACAGCTGCTCCCACATGGCCACGGATGGAGGAATCGAAGGCGAGGCCTGTTGTCTGTCTGTCGTCATTGATGGTTCTGAATGCACTGCCGCAGCGTGCGGCGGCCTGGAGCGACCGGCTGCCCTGACGCGCGGGGGGCTGGCTCTTTGGGGTCCATGAACGCGGCATTGCAGAGGCCGCCAGCAGCTTGTTGGCGGACCGGTTTCAACGCTCAAGATTAGCGCATATGCATGTGCTTGGAATCAGGCTTTTCATGTGGTCGCAAGCCTGAAGCAGCGCGCGGGATCTGAAAATCCTGGAGACCTTTTCTGCAGGCTCCAAAAACTGTATATAATTCGAGGCTTAGCGGCTGTAGCTCAGCTGGATAGAGTACTTGGCTACGAACCAAGGGGTCGTGGGTTCGATTCCTGCCAGCCGCACCAAACGACAAGCCTCAGAACTGCAAGGTTCTGAGGCTTTTTCGTTTCTGCTCTGCCTGTGGCGGCAGGATTGCCGGTGCTGGATGTCTTTGAAGAAAAATCCGGGTTTTCACCGAGTAGCTTCAAAAACTGTATATAATTCGAGGCTTAGCGGCTGTAGCTCAGCTGGATAGAGTACTTGGCTACGAACCAAGGGGTCGTGGGTTCGATTCCTGCCAGCCGCACCAAACGACAAGCCTCAGAACTGCAAGGTTCTGAGGCTTTTTCGTTTCCGGGCTTTGACGAGCCATGCTCTGATCAGGCCCGGATCTGTGTGAAGATCGGCCTCATGAGCAAGGCTTTCACCAAAGAATCGGACGGCGACGACGATGATGACGTCGGCGCTCTGCCGCCATTGCCCGCCGGCGGCAAGAACTACATCACGCCCCAGGGCTACCAGCGCATCAAGGACGAGCTGCTGGATCTGATCGACAACGAGCGCCCCAAGATCGTGGAGATCGTGCACTGGGCAGCCAGCAACGGCGACCGCTCGGAGAATGGCGACTATCTCTACGGCAAAAAGCGTCTGCGCGAGATCGACCGCCGCATCCGATTTCTCACCAAGAGACTGGAGATTGCCGAGGTGGTCGACCCTGCCGTGCATGCGGGCAGCGACCAGGTCTTCTTTGGCGCCACGGTCAGCTATGTCGATGACGAGGGCGTGGAGCGCACCATTACCATCATGGGCATTGACGAGGCGGACAGCGCGCAGAACCAGGTCAGCTGGATTGCCCCGGTTTCGCGTGCGCTGCTCAAGGCGCGCGTGGGTGACGAGGTGGCCTTGCCCACGCCGGCCGGTGTGCGCATGCTGGAGATTCTGGACGTCAGCTATCCTCAGCCCACAACTCGATCCTGATTTCAGGGGCAACAAAAAAGCGCGGCTTCCGTGTGGAAGCTGCGCTTTTATTTTGTGAGCTTCACTCGCTTGATATTCAATGATTTCAGATAGTTTTTGTATTGAATTCGTTGATCATCAAGCGCTAAAAGCTATTGTTTTTGAGATGGGTTGCCAGCCTGCAGGCGTTGCAGCAGCTCCAGCGTGGGGTAGCCGTCTGCCACCAGGCCCTCGCTTTGCTGGTATTGGCGCAGCCCGGCCCGGGTGGCCGGACCCATCACGCCGTCGGCCGCTCCGGTGGCAAAGCCGCGCTGGCTGAGTGCGGTCTGCAGCGCCCGTGTCTGCTCACGCGTGAGTGCGCTGAGATCGCGCGGCCATTCGGCGCTGACACCGCCATTGCCTGCCAGCTGCGATGCGAGCAGGCTCACGGCCAGTGCATAGTTGGTGGAGTTGTTGTAGCGCAGGATGGCGCGGAAGTTGCTGCCCACCATGAAGGCCGGACCACGGGCACCGGCCGGTGCAATGATGCTGGCTCCGGCTATCGCAGGCAAGGCCTGAGCGTTCATGCTTTGCACGCCTTCTGCAGCCCAGGCATTGCTGTTCTGGCGCGTGGAAAGCTCGGTGCGCGCGTAATCGAAATTGGCTGGCAGGCGCACTTCAACGCCCCAGGGCTCGCCGGAGGTCCAGCCAGAGCTTGCAAGATAGTTGGCCGTGGAGGCGGCCACATCGGTCATGGAGCCCCAGATGTCGCGACGGCCGTCTCCATCGGCATCGACTGCATATTGCAGGAAGACCGAGGGCAGAAACTGGGTGTTGCCCATGGCGCCGGCCCACGAGCTGATCATATGGGCGGCGTCGATGTCGCCGTTGTCGATGATGCGCAGCGCGGCAATGAGCTCCTTCTGCGCCCATTCGGCACGGCGGCCGTCGAAGGCGAGAGTGGTCAGCGCATCCACGGCCGAGAAGCTGCCGAAGTTGCTGCCGTAATTGCTTTCCATGCCCCAGATGGCGGCAATCACCGGCGCCGGCACGCCATAGCGCTGGCTGGCCGCCTGCAGGCTGGCGCCGTGTTCCTGCATCTTGAGCTTGCCGGTCCTGATGCGTTGTGCGGAGACCGCGCTATCCAGGTATTGCCAGGGTGTGCGCGTGAACTCGGGCTGGGAGCGGTCGAGCCTGACGATGCTGGGCTGGAGTCTGGCACCGGCCAATGCGCTGCGCAGTGTGCGCTCCGAAATGCCTGCCGCGCGTGCGCGTGGGGCGAATTCCTGCTTCCAGTGTGCGAAGTTGCTGGCCTGTATGGGACTTTCCATCGCTGCTTCGTCAGTGCCTTGCTCTGTTTTGGCAGGCTGTGCCGGTTCGGACACCGCCGCTGCAGGAGGCTCGGACCGGGTGGCGCAGCCTGCGAGCAGGGCTGCTGCGATGGCGGTGATCAGCAACGGCTGACGGACATTCAGAAGCGAAGGTGCGGTTTGGAGCATGAATGCCATTGTCGCTTGCTGCCGTGGCCTGGGGGCTGTTGCATGGCGGGATAGCGCCCGCAGAATGCAACAAAATCTTTCGCCCATGAAAAAGGCCGCCCGAGGCGGCCTTGTGCAGGAAGGAAGAGGTCAGGCCATGACGCGGCTGGCGCGAATGACCGAGTGCAGGCGGCGCAGATTGCGCAGCGCATTCTCCAGCTGCACGCTGTTCTGCACGGAGATGACGAAGCGCAGATCCGTGGTGCCGATCGCGGCTTCGTCGGTCATCTCGACGCGCACGATATCGGCTTCGGCGTTCGATAGCTCTGCCGCCACACGGGCCAGCACGCCCTTGTTGTTTTGCACCGTAACCACGATTCCCGCCTCGAACAGGCGCGTGATGTCGTCGGACCAGTCCACGGTGATGAAACGGTCGGCATCCTTTTCGCGCAGCTTGATGGCATTGTTGCAATGGGCGTGGTGCACGACCAGGCCCTGACCGCCCAGGTAGCCCAGAATCGGGTCGCCAGGCACGGGGCGGCAGCAGTGCGAGTAATAGACCGAACTGCTCTCGTCGCCGTTGAGCGTGACCGCACCCTGGAAGGGGCGGTTGTGCGTATTGAAGCGCTCCTGCGTGATGAGCAGGGCATCCGGGCGCACCCCCTGCTTGGTCATGAAGGCGGTCATGCGCGCCGCCACCAGCGAGGCAATGCGGCGGCCCATGCCGATATCGACCATGAGGTCTGCGGGCGTGCGGTTGCCCGTGATGCGCAAAATCTCGTCCCAGACGTTCTTGTTGGCATCGTCCTGAGACGGTACGCTGTCAATGCCTTCGGCACGCAGAGCCTGGGCCAGCAGCGTTTCTCCGAGCTGACCTGCTTCGGTCTGGGCCGCATTCTTGAGGTAGGAGCGGATCTTGGAGCGTGCGCGTCCGGTTTTCACAAAACTCAGCCAGGCCGGGTTGGGCGTGGAGGTTTCGGAGGTGATGATCTGCACCACATCGCCGCTCTTGAGTTCGGTGCGCAGCGGCACTTCCTCGTCATTGATCTTGGCTGCCGTGGTGCGATGCCCGATCTTGCTGTGGATGGCGTAGGCAAAGTCCACCACCGTGGCACCGCGCGGCATGGCCATGATCTCGCTCTTGGGCGTGAACACGTACACGGCATCGGGGAAGAGATCGACCTTGACGTGATCCCAGAACTCCGCCGCGTCGCGGGTCTCGTTCTGGATGTCGAGCAGGGACTGCAGCCACTGGGTGGACAGATGCTCGGAGTCATGACCTTGCTGCGCCTTGTACAGCCAGTGGGCCGCGACGCCGGCTTCGGCCACGATGTTCATCTCTTCCGTTCGAATCTGGAATTCGATGCTGACGCTGGAGGGGCCGACCAGCGTGGTGTGCAGCGACTGGTAGCCATTGCTCTTGGCAATCGCGATGTAGTCCTTGAAGCGGCCCGGCATGGGCTTGTACTTCTGGTGCAGCACGCCCAGGGCGGTGTAGCAGTCCAGCGTCTTGGGGACGATGATGCGAAAGCCGTAGATGTCGGTGACCTTGGCAAAGCTCAGCTGGTTCTTCTGCATGCGCTGGTACAGCGAATACAGCGTGCTCTCGCGGCCCAGCAGGCGTACCGACAGGCTGTGCGTGGCAAAAGCGGTGCTGACTTCATCCTGCACACGATGGACCAGATCACGGCGGCGTGTACGCGAGCGACCGATGGCTTTTTCCAGTGTGGCATAGCGCCAGGGGTGCAGATGCTTGAACGACAGGTCCTGCAGCTCGCGATAGGTCTGGTTCAGACCCAGGCGGTGAGCGATGGGTGCGTAGATCTCCAGCGTTTCGGACGAGATACGGCCCCACTTGCTGCGCGGCATGTCGCTCATGGTGCGCATATTGTGGGTGCGGTCGGCCAGCTTGATCAGGATGACGCGCACATCGCGCGCCATGGCCAGCAGCATCTTGCGAAAGGACTCGGCCTGGTTTTCCTCGCGAGTGTTGAACTGCAGCTTGTCCAGTTTGGTCAGCCCGTCCACCAGTTCGGCCACATCCTCGCCAAAGCGTTCCTTCAGGTCCAGCTTGGTGATGCCGCAATCCTCCATGGAGTCATGCAGCAGGGCCGCCATCAGGGCAGGGGCATCGAGCTTCCAGTTGGCGCAGATTCCCGTGACCGCGATGGGGTGGGTGATATAGGGGTCTCCACTGCTGCGCCACTGATCGGTATGTGCTTGATCTGCGTAGATATACGCCTGGCGCACGCGCTCGGCGCTGTCGGCATCCAGATAGCCCAGATGCTCCATCAAGCCCTCAAAAGCAGCAGCCGACACACGTGCAGCCTGTTCAGCGGGCATGCGCTGAGGCTTGGCCGGTGCCGTAGAGGAAGGAGCAATCGTCGAGTTCTGGGCCGCTGTCATATTCCTTAAATGTAGCCTGCAAGTATGGAGTGCAAGCTGATAGGCACAAAAAAGCACCGACGAGCGGTGCTTAATTGTCTATTTTGGTGCTGCGATGCAACAGCTCAACCCGGCACCTTCTTCAGCATTTCCAGGCCTACCTTGCCGTCTGCGATCTCACGCAGGGCAGTGACGCTGGCCTTGTTCTTGGTTTCAATCTTGGGGGTATGGCCTTGATTGAGCATGCGGGCGCGATAAGTCGCGGCCAAAACGAGCTGGAAGCGGTTGGGGATCTGCTCCAGGCTATCTTCAACAGTAATGCGTGCCATCAGGAACTCCGGGAACGGTCAGTTGGATTCAGGGATATTGAGCGACTCGAAGGTGTCGGCGCGAAGGCGCCGCTGGGCCGCATATTTGAGGCGTTGCGCGTGAATGATCGCCTTGAGATCAAAGAGCGCACTCTCAAACAGTTCGTTGATTATAACGAAGTCGAATTTTGCGACCTGCGCCATTTCCTCTTCGGCGTTCTTCAGGCGCAGCTCGATGACTTCGGGAGCGTCCTCGCCACGGTTTTCCAGGCGGGCCCGCAACTCGTCCCAGCTGGGCGGCAGGATGAAGATCAGCACGGCATTGGGAAATGCCCGTTTGACCTGCAATGCGCCCTGGTAGTCGATTTCGAGGAGCACATCGGTGCCGCTCTGGATGCGCTCTTCCAGAGACCTCTTGGCCGTGCCGTAGCGGCGGCTGTGCACATTGGCCCATTCCACAAAGCCGTTGTTGGCGACCATTGCGTCGAATTCGGCGTCCGAGACGAAGTAATACTCACGGCCATGCTTTTCCTGGCCGCGCGGCGCGCGCGTGGTGTGAGAGACGGAGGGGTAGACGCGTGCGTCGAATTCACGCAGGGCGCGTACCAGAGAGGATTTGCCGGCACCGCTGGGTGCCGACACGACAAATAGATTTCCGGGATGGTCCATGACTTTGGGCATGACTTTGGGCATGAATCGAGCGTACGGGGTAGGTACGCCCAGGGCTTGCTTACTCGATGTTCTGCACTTGTTCGCGCATTTGCTCGATCAGCACCTTCATGTCGACGCTGATGCGGGTCAGCTCCAGCGTGGCTGATTTGGAGCCGAGGGTGTTGGCTTCACGGTGCAATTCCTGGATCAGGAAGTCCAGACGCTTGCCGATGTCGCCCCCCTTTTTGAGCAGGCGCTCGATTTCGTCGAGGTGAGAGCCCAGGCGCGTGACTTCCTCGGCCACGTCGATGCGGATGGCAAAGGCCGTGGCTTCGGCCAGGGCGCGGTCCTGGGCGGCCTCGGGGGCAACCGAGCCTTCGCCCAGGGCCATGGCCTCCTTCCAGCGCTCCAGGAATTTCTGGCGCTGCTGCTCCACCAACTGCGGCACCAGCGGCGCGGCGGTCTTGGCCAGTTCGCGCAGTTGCTTGATGCGGTCGAGCAGCATGTCGGCCAGGCGCTCGCCCTCGCGGGCGCGAGCCGCGAGCAGCTCGGTGATGGCCTGTTCGGCCAGGGCCGGAGCGATCTCGCTCCAGTCCGTGGTGGCGGTGGCGGTGCCGCTGCACAGGCGCAGCACATCGGCCACGGAAAGGTCGCGTGCCTTGGGCAGCCAGGCCTGAACCGAGTCCTGCAGGGTCACCAGGCGTTGCAGCTGGGTGGCTGAGGGAATGGGCAGGGATTGGTTGCTGGAGACGTCGATGGCGGCTCGTACTTCCACCTTGCCGCGCTTGAGGCGCGCGGTGAGCAAGGTGCGCAGGGCCGGTTCAAGGGCGCGCAGTTCGTCGGGAAGGCGGAAGGACAAATCCAGAAAGCGGCTATTGACCGCGCGGATCTCAAGGCCCAGACGGCTGTTGGACTGGGACTCTTGACCACCCTCAACGGATGCGCTGTGCTGGGCACTGGCGTATCCGGTCATGCTGTAAACTGGCATTGGACTTTTGATGGATGCTTGCAATTTCCCGATTATCCGGGTTTCGTATCATCCTTGAGGTTTACCGGTAAAAAATGTCTACAAAAACCAAGCCAGCGCCCCTACCGTCGGGCAGCACAATAGGCGGATACCGGGTGGTGCGCAGGATTTCCTCGGGGGGGTTCGGGATTGTCTACCTGGCTCTGGACGCCGATGGCCAGCAGGTCGCGATCAAGGAGTACCTGCCGGCTTCGCTTGCCACTCGGGCGCCTGCCGAACTTCAGCCGATGGTGGCGCCAGAAAAGTTGTCCCTCTATCGCCTCGGGCTCAAGAGCTTTTTCGAGGAAGGGCGCTCGCTGGCGCAGATTTCCCACGCCTCCGTGGTGAGCGTGCTGAATTTCTTTCGCGAAAACGAAACCGTCTACATGGTGATGAACTACCTGGAAGGGGCGACCCTGCAGGAGTTCATCGTCACGGCGCGCGAGCTCAAGGCCGACAAGGTGTTCAGGGAGTCGACCATCCGCTCTCTGTTTGACGAGGTGCTGCGCGGCCTGCGCATCGTGCATCAGCACAAGATGCTGCATCTGGACATCAAGCCCGCCAATATCTTCATCACCAATGACGACAAGGCCGTGCTGATCGATTTCGGCGCGGCGCGTGAAGTGCTGTCTAAGGAGGGCAACTTCATTCGTCCCATGTACACGCCGGGCTTTGCTGCCCCTGAGATGTACCGGCGCGATTCCCAGCTGGGTCCCTGGACCGATATTTACGCCATTGGCGCCTGCATCTATGCCTGCATGCAGGGCATACCGCCCAATGAAGCTCCGCAGCGTCAGGACAAGGACCGGCTGGCCCTTGCCTTGAACAAGTTGCGCGGCGTGTATTCGGACAATCTGATCGAGGTGGTGGAGTGGTGCATGGCCATGGATCCGCTCTCGCGCCCGCAGTCGGTGTTTGCCCTGCAAAAGGAGCTGAGCCGCGAAGGCGAGCGTCGCTATACCAAGCTCAGCATGCAGGAACGCATGCGCATGCAGTTTGAAAACATGGTGCATGACGCCAGGAAGAATCTTCAGAAACTCGGCGGCTCCGAACGTGGAGCGGTGACCGACAGCAATCGCAAACCATGAAATTTTCCGTCTTCCAGCTCAGCCGCCGCGGAGGCCGTGCCCTCAACGAAGACCGCATGGGCTACTGCTACACGCGAGAGGCGGCGTTGTTCGTGCTGGCGGACGGCATGGGCGGGCATCCGGACGGCGAAGTGGCCGCACAGATAGCATTGCAGGTGGTTTCCACGCTTTTTCAGCAAAAGGCCAAGCCCATGCTGGAAGAGCCTGCCCTGTTTCTGGAAGAGGCGCTGCTGCAGGCCCATCGCCAGATACTGCGTTATGCCAGCACCAAGGGCATGATGGACACGCCGCGCACCACGCTGGTGGCGGCCGTGCTGCAGGACGGCAAGGTGACCTGGATACACTGCGGCGACTCGCGTCTGTACTGGGTGCGCGACGGGCAGCTCGTGGAGCGAACACGTGATCATTCGTACAGCGAGATGCGCAAGGTCTCCGGTGCGTTGGCGCCTGCCAACCGCAATGTGCTGTTCACCTGCCTGGGCTCGCCTTCCAAGCCCATCTTCGATGTGAGCGAGACAAGGCGGCTTGAGGAGGGCGATCAGCTGATGCTGTGCTCCGATGGCCTCTGGGGGGCGGTGCCGACGCCGGAAATTCTCCAGATCATGAACGGCAAGGCCGTGGCCCACTTTGTGCCCATGCTGGTCGATACGGCGCTCAAGCGAGCCGGGGACGGCAGTGACAATGTCACCGTGCTGGCACTGGTATGGGAAACACCGAATAATTTCGAGCCGTCTTCCATCTCCACGCAGGAGATCGAGGATCAGGGCTTCGAGTCCACGATACAGGTGGGGCCGATCGAAGACTGCGAGGATGAGCTCGACGACGAGGCCATCGAGCGATCGATTGCCGAAATCAACGAGGCCATACGCCGTTCGGCACAGCGCCAGAAAGCCAAGACCTGAACACGGTTGCACGCTGCAATAGGCGCTGGCTTGAAACTACTGAATCAATAGCTGATTGCGTAAGCGCCATAAGCGCTTCCATGGATTTTTATTATGAAAATTGTGCTGGCATCCAACAACCGCGGAAAGCTCGCCGAGTTGCAAGCCATGTTTGCCCCGCTGGGCGTGGAGCTGATTCGTCAGGGCGAGCTGTTCGAGGGAGAAGCTCCCGAGCCCTATGGCACCTTTGTAGAGAATGCGCTGTCCAAGGCGCGCTTTGCGGCCGAGAAGACCGGCTTGCCCGCCATTGCCGATGATGCTGGCATGTGTGTGGATCATTTTGGCGGTCTGCCCGGTGTGGACACGGCCTACTATTGCACCCAGTTCGGCTACGAGAAAAGCGACGACAACAATGTGCGTGCGCTGCTCGAGCAGATGCAGGGTGTGACCAACCGCCGTGCCGCCATGGTCAGCACCCTGGTGGGCGTGCGCTCGCCCAAGGACCCCGAGCCGCTGATTGCCGTAGGACGCGTGCAGGCTCTGCTCACGACCGAGCGTCGTGGCAGCAATGGCTTCGGCTTTGACCCGGTACTGCTTATTCCCGAGCTGGGCCTGACCTTTGCCGAGATGGAGCCCGAGCTCAAGCATGCGCACAGCCATCGCGGTCGTTCTTCGCGCACCATGATCGAGATGGTGAAAGAGCGCTGGTTATAACCAGCGGTTCCCCTGAGGCGCTTTGCCTAGGCGGCCCCGCGCCTTCCCCCTTTCTCTGCGCGCTATGGAAGGGGGACGACGGCCTTGCTGCGGGGCGGCGGGGCCGCCTGGGCCCTTGCTTGCTGTCCCATGGTTGGGGTGTGCTAGTTTTAGCGGCGTCGGTTTTGTTTGCGCTAGAAAAGCATATTTCCCATGATTCCCATTCAGCATCAAACAGAGACCGCCGAAGCGGCGGTGCAGCGCGATATTCAGCATTACATGCGGCCCGGTACGCTGCAGCTGGGCAGCCTGCCGCCGCTGTCTCTGTATGTGCACCTGCCCTGGTGTCTCAAGAAATGCCCGTATTGCGACTTCAACTCCCATGCCTGGGCCAAGGGAGATGCGCTGCCCGAGGATCGCTACATCGATGCTTTGATGGCTGATCTGGAGTCTGCGCTGCCGCTGATCTGGGGGCGCACGGTGCACAGCGTCTTCATGGGCGGCGGAACGCCCAGCCTGTTTTCTCCCGAATCCATGGACAAGCTGATTGCCGGTCTGCGCGCGCGTCTGCGCATGGAGCCCGATTGCGAAATCACCATGGAAGCCAACCCCGGCACCTTCGAGAAGGACCGTTTCAAGGCCTTCCGGGCGGCCGGCGTGAACCGCCTGTCAATCGGGGTGCAGAGCTTTGACGACCGCTATCTGCAGGCTGTGGGCCGTGTGCATGATGCGGCGCAGGCCCAGGCTGCGGTGCGCGAGGCGGCTGACAATTTCGAGACCTTCAATATCGACCTGATGTATGCGCTGCCCGGCCAGAGCATGGTCGATCTGCAGCGCGATGTGGACACGGCACTGTCGTTTGCACCGCCGCATCTGTCGATTTATCACCTGACCATCGAGCCCAACACTTATTTCGCCAAATATCCGCCCGTGGTGCCGGAGGACGATACGGCCTATGAGATGCTGGACCTGATCACGGCCAGCACCAGGGCCGCGGGCATGCAGCGCTATGAGGTCTCGGCCTATGCCAAGGATGGCCATCAGTGCTTTCACAACAGCAACTACTGGCAGTTTGGCGACTATCTGGGCATTGGCGCAGGTGCGCACAGCAAGCTGAGTTTTGCCCACCGCATCGTGCGTCAGGTGCGTTTTCGCGATCCGGCCCGCTATATGGACATGGCACTGGCCGGCACGCCGCTGGCACAGGACAACGAGGTCAAGCGTGCCGATCTGCCGTTCGAATACATGCTCAACGCGCTGCGCTTGCGCGGCGGCTTTGCCTTGCAGGAGTTCATGGAGCGCACGGGCCTGCCCATGTCGGCCATTGCCAAGGGGCTCGATCAGGCACAGGCCAAGGGCCTGATCAGCCGCGATCTGGGCCGCGTGGTGCCCACCGAACGCGGCTTTGACTTTCTGAGCGACCTGCAGGAAATGTTCCTGTAAGTCCTGGCGGGTGCTCAGCCGCAGCGCAGCGCCGTGATCTTGCCTGCGTCATTGGTGATGACGTTCAGGCGCTCCTGGTTGTAGTCCATGGTCGCGGGCTGTCCCTCGCGCAGCACGCGCAGCAGGTACGAGCCGGATTTCTGGCGGATGGTTTCCAGCGTCGATGCCACGGTGTTGTGGCCGATGTAGATCTGTACCGGCTCCGCGTGGCATACCTGCAGCTGACGCGCAGGCGGGGCGGTCTTGCCGCCTGCGACCATGCCGTTGCTGGCGCAGCCTGCCATCAGCAAAGCCATGCTGGCAGCAGCCATGCCGAGCAAAGGGCGGGTGGAAATATGCAGAGTGGGTGTTCGATGCTTCATGCCCCACACCATAGCGCCCCCAGGTGCTCGCGCATGCCAGACCAAGCCTTGATGTGCAAGCGGGTGCAACAAAGCAATGCGAAAATTTGATAGCTTCATGCGCAATTCCATCAAGGGAATGGTGGCATTTTGACTGTGAATCTTCAGCGCCGGAGTCTATGGCTTGTGGGCTCCTTCTGCACTTTGAAAGATGCCGGCATCGATATTCGCGGCCTGCAGCTTGCGTGCAGCCTTTTCAGCGCGCTTTCGGCTCTCGAAGGGGCCGCTGCGTACTCGGGTGACTTCCCCCTTGTTGCTGGCCATCTTCTGCGTCAGCGCGGGCAGTCTGGACTTTTGCAACTGCGCCAGCACCTTGTCGGCATTGCCGGCCTCGGAATAGACGCCCAGATTCAGATAGAACTTGCCAGGAACCAGGTCCGAGCCGGCATGGGGTGTCGAGGGGGCAGCTTGTTCCTTTGTATCTGTCGCCGGCCTGGCTGTCGGCTTTTCGCTCAGCTCGGCCTTGACCGCCGCTTTGCTTGGCACTGAGGCAGCTGCGTCAGGCGCAGCTTGCTCTGCGAGTGTGTCTGTCTCGGTGGCGGTCGTAGGCGCTGGCTCTGCCGGGCGGTTGTCTGGCTCCTCGGGGGCGGGCTTTGCCAGGTCCGGGCTGGCAGCTGGACGATTGGCCACGGCGGTGGCTGCAGGCGCTGCGCTCTTGGTCGGTGCCGGGCCATCGGCGGGCAGCAAGGCCAGGCCCGCGCCTGCGGCCGCTGCCACAGGCAGGGCCAGCACCAGCATGGCTGCGGTTTTGTTGCGGGGAGAGCCGACCTGCGCCTGCAAGGCGGCATGGGCGACGGCCATATTGGGCGCGTCAGTGATCGCCTGTAGCGTCTGGGCCCTGATCTTGCGCCAGTACCAGCCATTGCCCAGCAGGCCGGGCACGGCCACAGCCACCAGCCAAAGTGCAATGCCCAGGCCCAGAGCCATGGCCTCGGGCAGAGCCGGGCGCAGGCCAAACCACCAGATCAGCGCGGTTGCCGTGACGGCGGCGAGGTATTTGCCCGCCTCGCGCCATAGACCGTGCAGGCTGCACCAGGCCAGGGTCAGGAAGGCTGCCGCCATATTCCAGCTGGGCAGGCTGCGGTCCAGAGCATCGAAGCGCTTGAACTGGGCCAGGTAAAAGTCGCGTGAACGTGGGCTCAGGCGGCTGGCATAGAGCTGGGGCAGCAGGCCGCTGTCCTCCTCTTCGGGTGCAGTGCTCTGCTCGGCCTCGTGTTGCAGACTGTGCTGCATGGAATAGGCCGCGGCTGCAAAGGCTCCTGCAATGGAGGCAGGCAAGGGGCTGGCATCCGAGCGCGCAGGTTGGTTCAGCACGGGCTCCTGGCGCTGGTTTCGGCCAGCAGGGGCGAGCGCAGGGGTGGGGGTGTCCGAAGCGGAAGGCATGGCTGCAATTGTGTCATGGCGTTACGAGCAGGCCGAAGGCAGATTCCCAACAAAAAACCGGCGCCAGGCCGGTTCTTTACGGGATGGCCGAGGCAGACTCAGGCCTGGTGCGCGGGCAGAACGGTGGCACGGCATTCGCCAAAGCCAATGCGCGCGGCACCGGGCTTTTCGCACCAGCCGGCAAAGACCACGGCGTCTCCGTCGAGCAGGAAGGTGCGGGTTTCGCCGTTGCTCAGGCTCAGGGGCTTTTTGCCGCCTTCGGTGATTTCCAGCAGGGCGCCGGCTTCGGCCATGGTGGGGCCGGACAGCGTGCCTGTGCCCAGCAGGTCGCCGGGTTGCAGATCGCAGCCGTTGACGGTGTGGTGGGCAATCAGCTGGGCCATGGTCCAGTAGGCGTGGCGGTAGCTGGTCCGGGTGATCTGCTCGGCGGCCTTGCCTTCGGCGCGCATCTTCTCGGTCTGGATGGCAACCGTGAGCTGAACGTCGACCGCACCGCGCTGCGAGTTGGCTTCGGAGCTGAGGTAGGGCAGGGGCTGTGGGTCCTCGGACGGGCGGACAAAGGCTGTGCGATAGGGCTCCAGTGCTTCCAGCGTCACAATCCAGGGCGAGATGCTGGTGGCGAAGTTCTTGGACAGGAAAGGGCCCAGTGGCTGGTATTCCCAGGCCTGAACGTCGCGTGCCGACCAGTCGTTGAGCAGGCACAGGCCGAAGATATGGTTTTCGGCGTCCTCGATGCCGATGGCCTCGCCCCAGGCATTGGCCGAGCCGGCATAGATGCCCATCTCCAGCTCATAGTCGAGGCGGTTGCAGGGCTTGAGCACGGGGTCGGCATCGGGAGCCTTGAGCTGGCCGTTGGGGCGCTTGAAGTCCACGCCAGAGATGCGGATGCTGGAGGCACGACCGTGGTAGCCGATGGGCACCCACTTGTAGTTTTCCATCAGCGGGTTGGTGGGGCGGAACAGCTTGCCCACGTTGGTGGCGTGATGCACGGAGGTGTAGAAGTCCGTGTAGTCGCCCACCTGTGCGGGTACGCCGTATTCCACATCGGCCTGGGGCACGAGGCAGGCCTTGAGGGCGGCTTCCTGGGCAGCGCCGGCACGCAGGGCGCGCGACAGGGCCAGACGCAGGGCCGACCAAGACGCCGGGCCCATGGCCATCAAGCTGTTGAGCTGAGCTTGCGCCGCTGCGTCGACCTGGGCCTGCACATCGCCGCCCAGTGCCTTGGCATCGCGAACAGCCGCCATGTCCAGCACCTGGTCGCCAATCGCCACGCCGCCGCGAAAAGCCTCGCTGCTGTTCTTGCGGCGAAAGACTGCAAACGGCAAGTTCTGGATGGGGAAGTCGCTGCTGCCTGTGTTGGCGCTGGTGACCCAGCTTTGCAGGCCGGCGTCGTGGGTTTCGTTCAATGCCATGTTCGTCTCCTTAAACGATTTGAATAAAAACAGGCTGCAGCGCTGATCTGCTGTGCGCTGTCAGCCATCGATCTATGACTGATCTATGGGATCTGGCTTGTGCTGGCTTGTGGATCCTTCATGCAGCGGTAAAGCCCCCATCCATGTTCCACTGTGCGCCACGCACCTGGGCGGCGTTGTCGCTGGCCAGAAAGCCGACCAGTGCCGCGACCTGTTCCACCGTCACAAAAGCCTGCGAGGGCTGCTTGGCGCCCAGCAGCCTGGCGCGGGCTGTCGCCTCGTCCAGCTGCTCGCGCTGCGCCAGGGCATCGATCTGGGCCTGCACCAGTGGCGTGAGAACCCAGCCGGGGCAGATGGCGTTGCAGGTCACGGGCGTGGTGGCCAGCTCCAGCGCCACGGATTTGGTCAGGCCCAGCAGGCCGTGCTTGCTGGCCACATAGGCGGGCTTGTGGGCCACGCCGACCAGGCCGCTGACGGATGCCATATTGATGATGCGCCCCCAGCCGCGCTCCAGCATGGCCGGCGTGCAGGCCTGTATGGTGTGAAACGGTGCGCTCAGGTTGACGGCCAGCATGGTGTTCCATCGGTCTGGCGGAAAGCTGAGCACGGATTCCACATGCTGCATGCCCGCGTTGTTGACCAGAATGTCCACAGCGCCCAGCTCGGCGGCGATGCGCCGGGCCAGCGGGGCAATGGCCAGGCCGTCGCTCAGATCCAGTGAGTAATAGCGGGCGGCGACACCCAGTGCGTGCAGCTCGGCCAGCTGTTCATCGGTGCTGGCAGACGCCTGGGCGCTGCCATGCAGGGCAATGGCGGCGCCTTCGCCAGCCAGTTGCCTGGCAATGGCCCAGCCGATGCCGCTGGTGGAGCCGGTGATCCAGGCCACACGGCCGCTATGAGGCCTGGAGAGCTGCCGGACTTGGGGCAGGACGATGGTCATTTGAGCAGGTCCATTTCGATATGCACGTATTCGCTGATGAAGCGTACCTTGGCCCAGTAGACGATCAAGCCCTGTGGATTGCAGGCCCAGCGCAGCGCCTGCATCAACGGCGTGCCCAGCGGCACGCCCAGATGCTCGGCAATCAGCTCGTCGGCCGGGGCTACGCTCAGGTACTGGCGGGCCGTGGCGATCTGCGCTGGATCATTTCCCAGCGCCTGAGCCAGCGTGGTGCGCTCCAGCTGTTCCTGCAGCCTGGGGTAGAGGTTTTGTTCCAGGTACAGCTCGGACAGGCAAAAGCGTGCATCGCCGTGCTTGTGTACGCGCAAAAAATAGGTATAGGCAGTGGCCAGTTCGCCAGGGGAAGGGAAGCCGGCCGGAATGGGCGGCACGCAGTCATTCGCTTGCTGCAGCGTGGTCTGCTGAATCTGCTCGCCAAAGGCCACCAGCTCCTGCCAGGTCGTTGGCAGCAAAAAGGATGGGGGCTTGTAGGGCTGGCCAACGACCTTGGTGCCGCCGCGCTTGCGGGTCTGCAGCAGGCCTTCATCGACCAGCGCATGTACGGCCATGCGCACCGTGGTGCGCGAGACGCCGTGCAGGGCCTCGAGCTCCTCGACGGTGGGGATGCTTTGTCCGACCGTCCACTCGCCCGTCGCTATCTTGTTGCGAAACAGTCGGGCCAGCTGCAGGTGCAGCTTGTCGCGGGATTGGGGGGCGGTGGACGCAGCAGTCATAAGCACGGTTTTGCGGGGCAGTGTAGCAAATAAAGTATCTAAAAAAGTACTTTATTGAAAAAGACCCGCAGACACTCAAGATGGCGCAATAAGGCAGCGGGCGGGAGTGCAAACCAGCCCAAAGAAGCGCAAGAGTTCACAAATGTCACCATTCAGACAGTGCAAATGACTTTTAAACTCCTCGCTTTTGATAGCAGATAGTGCAGGCAGCCTTTGGTTGCAATGTGCTTTGACAAGGGCAGCCCTTGCCTGGGAGTTGGTAGTTTCATGCAGAAGCAGTACGAGTGGCAGTTTTTCCGCGCCGGCGAGGTGGATCAGGTGGTGATTCGCACGGGCCAGGACATTGCCCATATTGGTGAGCTGGATCAGAAGCTGTGGGTGGCTCTGGCCTGTCCCACGCGAGGTATCGAGTTCGACAGCGCAACACTGGATTTGATTGACGAAAGCAAGGACGGCCGTATTCGCCCCCCGGAGCTGGTGGCCGCCTGTGAATGGGCTGTGGCAAGAGTGCGTGATCCGCAGGTTCTGGCCGATGGCGGTGATGTGCTGCAACTGAACAGCATCAACGATGCGACGGAGGAAGGCGCTCTGTTGCTGGCAGAGGCCAGACGCGTGCTGGAGCTCGCGGGCCTGCCCGATGCCCAGTCCATCACGCTGGCCCAGGTGCAGGAGCGCATGGCTTCGCTGCAGGCCCTGCGTTTCAATGGCGACGGCGTCGTCAGTGCAGCCACGGCCGAAGGCGATGAGGCCCTGGCTGGTCTGATTGCCCGCATTCAGGAACTTTACGGCGCGGTGGACGGCAGCGATGGCGTTCCAGGCATCGATCGCAGCAAGGCCGAGGCCTTCTGGGAAGACGTGCAAGCCCTGCAGACCTGGTTTGCCCAGGCGGCAGAGCTGGGTTGCAATCTGCAGCCGCGCGCACTCGCGCTGGCGGCTGCGGAGGCCGTGAACGCAGTGCAGGCCAAAGTCGATGACTTTTTTGCCCGCACGCGCCTGGTGGAGTTCGATGCCAATGCACGTGCGCCGCTCAACCCAACGGAAGAAGGCTATGCCGCTTTGGGCGCGCAGGTGCTCAGCAATGCATCGGAGTCTCTGGCAGCACTGCCGCTGGCCGCAGTGACCGGCGAGCGCAGCCTGCCGCTGGTGAATGGCGTCAATCCCGCCTGGGCTGCTGCCTTGCAGACCTTGCGCGAGCAGGCCGTGCAACCCGTGTTCGGCGAAGCGTTGACGGCGCTGACCGAGGTGCAGTGGGATCAGCTCAAGACCATGCTGGCCCATTGCCAGCAATGGTTGTCGGAGTGCCCGGCCACGCCGCTGGGCGCAGTGAGCGAGGCCGAAGTTCAGCAACTGCTGTCCAGCGGGTTGAAAGACGCAGTGATGCAGTTGCTGGACCATGACGATGCCGAAAAAGAGCATGCCGTCCAGGCCATGGCTCTGGAAAAGCTGATCCGTCTGCAACGCGATCTGCTGGAGCTGCTCAAC
Organism: Comamonas sp. E6; assembly: GCF_001010305.1. NCBI lineage: Bacteria > Pseudomonadati > Pseudomonadota > Betaproteobacteria > Burkholderiales > Comamonadaceae > Comamonas > Comamonas sp. E6. Next base: position 67,160 of record NZ_BBXH01000013.1, on the reverse strand, counting down.
AACTTTGTCTCCTTCTCCCGCTTCTATCGCCGCGAAGGCGCGGCCTTCCAGGCCGGTACTTTGTTCCTGGACGGACGCAGCTGCGATCTGACCGTGGAGGTCGCCGATGCTGCGGCCCACTCCACGTTGGCCGCCATGGCCAAAACCTATCTGGCCTACTGCGAATGCAAGCGCGAGGGGCAGAAAAAGACGATCGTCGCGGCCTTCACGGCAGGCGATGTGGACTTTCTGTTCGTGGGACGCAACGGCGTGTTCTACGACCGTGCGGGCAATGACTGGGATGCCACCATCGTCAAGCTCATCGACAACCCGACCAGCATAGGTCAGGCCTTTTTTTCACCCTACAAGAAGTTCCTGCGCATGATCGAGGAGCAGGTCGCCAAGCATGCCGCAGCCAAGAACGATGTGGTCAATACCAGCCTCAGCGACAACGCGACCAAGCTGGTGACGGCGCCCAAGGACCTGGCCCAGGCACCTGCTCCAGCGCGCAAGACCGATGTGGGGACGGTGGCCGCCATCGGCGTGGCGCTGGGCTCGCTGAGCGCCGTGATCGTTGGCATCTTCGGCAAGTTCATCGAACTGGGGCCGTGGATTCCGGTGGCCATACTGGGCCTTATCCTGGCCATTTCCGGTCCCAGCATGCTGATTGCCTGGCTCAAGCTGCGTCAGCGCAGCCTGGGACCGATTCTGGATGCCAGCGGCTGGGCCATCAATGGCCGCATGAACATCAATCTGGGCCTGGGCCGCAGCCTGTCGCAGACGGCCAAGGTACCGGTCAACGCCAAACGCAACATTGCCGACCCTTACGCGGACAGTCACGGCCTGCGCAACAGCCTGTGTGTGCTGGCACTGATGGCAGCCGCTGCGCTGCTGGCCTGGCGCATGCACTGGCTGGACGCCGTGCTGCCTGTCAGCTGGCAGCACGGCTCTGCAGTCGCTAGCGCAGCCACGGCCATGGAGCCAGCTGCACCTGCAGGTGGCGCAGCAGCAAGGTAAGGTAAGTACAGCTGCCTTGTGCATGTGCAAGAGTGCAGATGGATAATCGCCAGCCATGTTTGAAATCAGGGTTAACCCTGATTTTCAGCCCCTGAGCGGGCCACTTTTGTAGCCATCCATCAGCTTGTTGAAGACGCAAAAGCCAAGGGTTTTTGCGTCTTTTTTGCTGGTGCGACTGGAAAAACGTCCATGCGGTTTCGCGTGGCAGAAAGCAAGGCAATGAGCTGGCAAGATTTCAAGCACCAATATCTGGTGCGTTTCTGGTCGCCCGTGCCCGCAGTGATTGCGGCCGGCGTCCTTTCTGCATATTACTTCGGCATTACCGGCACCTTCTGGGCCGTGACCGGTGAATTCACCCGCTGGGGCGGGCATATCCTGCAGTTCCTCGGTGTCGATCTCTCCAATTGGGGCTATTTCAAGGTCATCGGGCTGCAAGGCACGCCGCTCACACGCGTGGACGGGCTGATGATCATCGGCATGTTTGTCGGCTGCTTCTCGGCTGCGCTCTGGGCCAACAACATCAAGCTGCGCCTGCCCAATCACCGCATTCGCGTGTTTCAGGCCATTGTGGGCGGAATCATCGCGGGCTTTGGCGCGCGTCTGGCCATGGGCTGCAATCTGGCGGCGTTCTTTACCGGCATTCCGCAGTTTTCGCTGCATGCCTGGTTCTTCGCCATTGCCACGGCCATCGGCTCGCTGGCCGGTGCCAAGGTCAGCCTGCTGCCAATGTTCCGGATTCCCGTCAAACTGCAGAAAGTGACGGCACCCAAGCCCCTGGAGCAAAGCGAGGCCCAGGCCAGGCGGCGCTTTCGCATCGGCGTGGCGCTGTTCCTGGCCTGTGTGGTCTGGGGCATCTGCAAGGCTGCCGAAGCGCCCAGGCTGGGCATGGCGATTCTGTTCGGTCTGGCCTTCGGCCTGATCATCGAGCGCGCCCAGGTCTGCTTCACCTCGGCCTTTCGCGATCTGTGGATCACGGGCCGCACGCAGATGGCCAAGGCCATCATCGCGGGCATGGCCGTGGGCACCATCGGCATCTACAGCTATGTGCAACTGGGCATGGACCCCAAGATCTTCTGGGCCGGCCCCAATGCCGTCATCGGAGGCCTGCTGTTCGGCTTCGGCATTGTGCTGGCGGGCGGTTGTGAAACAGGCTGGATGTACCGCGCCGTAGAAGGCCAGGTGCATTACTGGTGGGTGGGTCTGGGCAATGTGATTGGCTCGACCTTGCTGGCGCTGGTCTGGGACGACATCTCGCCCGTGCTGGCAACCAGTTACGACAAGGTCAATCTGCTCAAGGCGCTGGGCCCGCAGGGCGGCCTGTTGCTGACCTATGTGATGCTGGGTATCTCGCTGGCTCTGGTGCTGTGGTGGGAAAAGCATTTCTTTGCCAAAAAATCCCGTCTGGCCGCTGCCACAACAGCCGCCGCTGCCTCGCGCATTGCCTGAATCTCAAGGAATCCATCATGAGTGACTCCAAATACGTTCCCGATTTCCGCCTCGACATGCTGGGCGAGCCTTGCCCATACCCCGCCGTTGCCACGCTGGAAGCCATGCCCAGCCTGCAGCCGGGCCAGATTCTGGAAGTGGTCTCGGACTGCCCGCAGTCCATCAACAATATTCCGCTGGATGCCAGGAATCACGGCTATGAGGTGCTGGAGATTCAGCAGGACGGGCCGACGATTCGATACCTGATCAGGAAGTAACTCCCCCTGAGGCGCTGCGCGCCTTCCCCCTCTCTGCTTCGCGGAGGGGGACGACAGCCTCGCTGCGCGGCGGCGCTGGCTTGCTGTCCCCTTGTTGGGTTGTGCCAGTTTTAGGCGCTGTGCCTTGCATCATTGTTTGAGATTTCGCCATGACACAAAAAATTATCATCATCGTTCACGCCGCGCCCTATGGCAGCGAGCGCTGCCTGTCGGCGCTGCGCGTGGCGACGGCCTTGCGCGGCCATGATTCCAGGCCTGAGGTGAAAGTCTTTTTGATGTCCGACGCCACCGTGGTCGGCCTACCCAATCAGCACGATGGCGCGGGCAGCGGTCTGCAAGCCATGGTCGAGCATCTGGTTGCCGAGGGCGTGAGCGTCAGGTTGTGTCGCACCTGCGCGCTGGCGCGAGGCCTGGCCGAGCTGACACTGATTGCCGGCGTGGAAATCGGTACTCTGCCTGAACTGGTCGACTGGACGCTGGCGGCCGACAAGGTCATCACCTTCTAAGAAAGAAGCTCGCACCAACGTTCAATATCGCCCGCATGGTTGCGGTATTGAAGGCTGGGGCAGCAGCTGTCCTGGGGTGCGGCTCTGCACTCACCGAAGCATCTTGGATGTCCATGCATTCAAAGTGTGGTTTCACCGGCATGGCCAATGAGCGCACCCGCCAGAAGGCCCCGCTGCTGTCGGATGTGATGCTCAAGCTGGAGGGCGGGCAGGCTTGAATCCGCAGAGTCTTTGTGGGTCTGGTTTGCTATTAAAAAATTAGCTATTTGCGAACGTCATTCATTGGTTTCCATATGAAATTCTGTTGAGAACAATATATGGCTTGCGCAGTCAGCTCATTTTTATGCATGAGGCAGACTCACGGCCGACAGCAGCGGCATGCCGGTGCGGCGCGTGAATTCCTCGTAGCTGATGGGCGGGCCCATGCGGGTATCGGCACTATTGGCCTGCCAGTACACCCAGCTCTTGCCGGTGCTGGCGTCATAAACAAGCTTGAAGAGGTAGTCAGGCACTGCCACCTTGCTCTCACCGATGGTGGAGGCGTTTTTGTTGAAGACAGGGCCGGTGAAGACAAAGACATCGCCCCGGGCGCGCAGCGCATATTTGCGCGTGGCCTGTTCCACCTGGCTCCAGGCACCCGCGTTATGCACCTGGTTCTGCGGCACCATGTTCGCGAGGCTGAAGCTCTGGGCCATGGCCTCGGGCGTGCTCATGTCGGCAGCAGGGGCCATATGGCCGCGTGAGAACCCGGAGCGTTTGTAGTCGTCAAGCTCGGAGCGCTCGGCGCGCGGCAGGCGGGCGTCGGCATAGAACTTGTCGCTGCGCTGCAAGCCCTGGGCCTGCTGCAGCATCTGGCGATTCAGGCGCTCGGCCACAAACACCGGGGTCTTGGTGCTGCCGTTGTGCAGCACGGCAAAACCCGAAAAGCACAGCTCGCGCTCACGGGGTTGAAGCTGCAGGGCCGGGGCCTTGCCGCCGGGAAAGAACTGGGGGCAGCGGGCAAAGTGCGTGGGCAGGGCTGTGGCCGTGACATCGGCCTTGTCCACTTTGCCGCCCACGCTGGGCGTGTGGGCGCCGGAGCCGGAACCGGAACCGGAACGCAGATCATCCAGATCCGGCCAGCCGTTCTTGCGAAAGGCCTGCAGGGTCTGGCTGAGCGCATCGAGTGCGGGAATATGCAGGGCTGCCAGCGCCTGGCCCAGCAGTCTCTCGGCGGAGACGCTGGGATTGAAGCTGCAGCTGGCAATCTGGAAGCTGGCCAGTGCCGCAGCGCCCGCAGACAGGGCAAAGCGCCTGATGCGGGAGAGGCTGTTGCCAGCAGTCCTGGAAGCTTGGCCGCGCTTGCGCGCAGGCGTTTTCTTTTTCTTGGCGGTCGTCATTCAGGCGGCAATGGTACGCCGCTTGAATGCTGCTTGAAGCGAGGTGCGGGCCGCAGGCCGCACTTTGTGTGTCCGGCAATGAAACCGTATGTGAACCATAGGCCCAGAGGCCGGCGATTCAGGGGCAGTCTGCGTGCTTCAGACCGTGATGTTGTCGGTACTGGCCTGGCGTCAGGCCCAGGTGTTTGCGAAACACATGGCCCATATGCGACTGGTGGTTGAAGCCGCATTCCAGCGCGATTTGCGGGAGGGGTAGTTCGGCGTCCTGCATCATGGCGCGGGCCGCCTGCAGCCGGGTCTCCATGATCCAGGCATGCGGCGTCATGCCCGTGAGCCGTGTGAACTCACGCAGAAAGCGCAAGGGGCTGATGCCCACCATGGCGGACAGATCGGCAATGCTCAGCGGCCGCTCGAACTCGGCGGCAATGCGGTCCAGCACGCGCGCATAGCCAGAGCCGGGGCGCGCGTCGGCCCCGCAGGCGCTGCCCTCCTGGCAGGCCATGAAGCGCAGCGCAGCCTGCTCGATGGCCAGAGCGTCCGGACAGGGGCTGAGCAGCAGCAGGCGCAGATGCTGCGCTATCTGCAAGGCTGCGCGCTGACCGTGTCGTGTGACGCGCTGCGATGGCCTGGGAGCGTCAGTCTCATGGACGCCATGGCGCAGCACCAGGTATTCGCCGCCGGTGGCCGACTCGGAAAATACCTCGACGCCCGGCGGCGTATAGCTCAGGGTGCCGGGCCAGGTGTCGAAGTCCACGCGTCTGTCGGAGGCAATGGCGTGAACGCCTTGCTGTCTTTGCAGCGCAATGCCCAGCGCATGCATGCGCACCGGGTCGCGGCTGCTGTAGGGCGCGCGGCCGAGCAAATGGATCTGTACCGCTGGCGTATCGGTTGCCGAAGGCTGAATCAGGTGGGTCTTCATGGCTTGCTGAAATTTCATGATAGACGATGGCGGCCGGCCGGCATCACACTGCCGCTCATGAATCAAAACCTGCAAACAAGCACCGGGCCGCAACGCGTCATAGGCCTGATCGGCGGCATGAGCTGGGAATCCAGCGCCGAGTACTACCGCCTGATCAACCAAGGTGTCCGGGAGCGTCTGGGTGCGTTGCGCTCGGCCAGGCTGCTGATGTACAGCGTGGACTTCGGCCCTGTCGAGCAGGCCCAGCATGAAGGCCGCTGGCATGATGCGGCAGCGCTGCTGGCCGATGCCGCCCGGCGTCTGCAAGCCGGCGGCGCCGACTGTGTGCTGCTTTGCACCAACACCATGCACAAGGTGGCGGATCAGGTGGCAGCAGCCGTGTCGATCCCGTTTTTGCACATAGCCGACCCGGTCGGTGCGGCCGCGCGCGCAGCCGGTGTGCAGGTGCTGGGGCTGCTGGGTACGCGCTTCACCATGGAGCAGCCGTTCATGCGCGAGAGGCTGGAGCAGCAGTTCGGCCTGAAGGTGCTGGTGCCAGGCGAAGCCGAGCGCACGCAGGTGCATCGCATCATCTATGAGGAGCTTTGCGCGGGGCAGATCAGCGATGTGTCGCGCAAGCTCTATCAGCGTGCCATCGAGTCATTGGCGGCCTGCGGGGCGCAGGCCGTGGTGCTGGGATGCACGGAAATCGGCTTGCTCATCAAGCCCGCAGACAGCGTACTGCCGGTGATGGACACCACGGCCTTGCACGCCGCAGCGGCCGTGGATTTTGCGCTACAGGCCTGAACCGCCGGATATCAGCGCGCCGAGCCCGGCTGGAGGATTTCCGGAATGGCGCAATGCGTGCTGGCCTCGTTCATGGCGATGTCATGCTCGTGCTTGGCTACTTCCACCGACATGGCCTGCGGCAGCGGCACGGCGTTTTTCACGGCCAGAATCTCGGCCATCACGCTCACCGCGATCTCTGCCGGAGTCTTGCTGCCGATATAGAGGCCGATGGGGCCGCGCAGCCTGGCCAGCGAGGCTTCGGTCTCGCCAAAGTGTTCCATCATGCGCTCGCGCCTGGAGTGGTTGTTGCGGCGCGAGCCGATGGCGCCCACATAGAAGGCCGGGCTGTGCAGGGCTTCGAGCAGGGCCAGGTCGTCGAGCTTGGGGTCATGGGTGAGGGCGACGATGCAGCTGCGCGCATCGGGCTTGAAGGCTGTGACCGCATCGTCCGGCATGTCGGTGACGGTGTTGACCTGGGCCACCGACCAGCTGCCCATATATTCCTCGCGCGGGTCGCAGACGGTGACCGTGAAGCCGTTGAACAAGGCCATGGTGGCCAGGTATTCGGCCAGGGCGCCTGCGCCTATCAGCAGCATGCGGTAGCCGGGGCCGAGGTGATTGACGAGTTGCTGGCCGTCAAACTCCAGCGCGTCGGGGTGCTCGGCCGTCTGCAGGCGGACTTCGCCGCTGCGGCAGTCGACGCTGCGTTTCACCAGTGATCCTGCTTCAAGCTCGGCCACCAGTTGCTGCAGGCTGGCCGCATCGGGGTTGAATTCCAGCAGCAGCTCCAGCGTGCCGCCGCAGGGCAGGCCGAAGCGGTGGGCTTCGTCGGCACTCACGCCATAGCGCACCAGCTGCGGCGGGCCGTCGGGAATTCCCAGGTTCTGGTTCAGGGCCTTGGTGTGGCGAGCTATCAAATCGTCTTCGATGCAGCCGCCCGATACCGAGCCAATGGCGCGACCGTCCTCGCGCAAGGCCATCATGGAGCCCACGGGGCGTGGGGACGAGCCCCAGGTGCGCACCACGGTGGCCAGCAAGGCGTGCTGGCCGGCCGAGCGCCAGTCACGCAGTGCCTTGAGTACCAAGACGTCGATATTGTCCATTGCTTGCTTTCTCTGTTTCTCTCGCTCGCTGCAATTTTGAAGCATCAGGCGGACACCGGGTAGCGGCGCTACCCGTAAATGATCACGCGCAAAAAGGCCTTCCGAGGCCTGAAGGACAGGGAAGGCCGGCTTGTGCAGAGCTGTGCAGCGCTTTGGCAGCGCCTGCTGTCAATGCGCCTGGGTCTGCTTGCGCAGCTGGCCTACCTTGGCAGGCAGGTCCTTCCACTCGTCCACGCCGTACTGGGCACGCATGGTGTTGAGCAGGGTGGCGATCTGTGCATCGCTGAGCGCATGGCGGAAGGCCGGCATGGTGCCGAGGTCGGCATGGGCCGGATGTTGCACGCCTTCGAGCACGGCCATGATGGCGTTGTCGGGCGATGCGGAGTGCAGGCTGGTGCTCAGGGCCAGCTGGGGACGCACGCCGAAGCTGCTGCCCGAAGGGTCTGCCTTGTGGCAGGCCATGCAGGCGCCCTGGTACAGGCGATAGCCTTCGGCATCGAGTGCCAGTTTGGGCTTGGCGGTCTTCTCTTCGATGAGTGCCTTGGCATCGCCGGGGGCGGCGTCGGCCTTGCGGTAGCTCATCAGATAGGTGGCAATGGCGTCGAGGTCGGCATCGCTTTGCTGCGACAGGCCGTGGGCCACGGGAGCCATGGGGCCTGCTGCCACACTGTGACGGGCCGAGAAGCCGGTCTTCATATAGTCGACCAGATCCTGCTTGGTCCAGGGCAGGGGCGAGGCAGTCTTGTCCGTCAAAGCGGGAGCATCCCAGCCTTCGGCGCTGCCGCCGCTCAGGTGGAACTCACCCGTTTTCTCGGCGGCCAGGCCGTTGCGCGGTGTGTGGCAGGCGCTGCAGTGACCCAGGCCTTCGACCAGGTAGGCACCGCGATTCCACTCGGGAGCCTGCTTTTCATCGTCCTTGACGACGCCGGGCTTGAGGTAGAGCCAGTTCCAGGCCGCAATGCCGCGGCGCACGTTGTAGGGGAAGTTCAGCGCGGTCTTGGGCGCCTCGTTCTCCACGGCAGGCTCGCTCATCAGAAAGGCGTACAAGGCCTTCATGTCCTCATCCGTCACGCGGCTGAAGGCCGTGTAGGGGAAGGCAGGGTAGAGGTACTGGCCTTCGCGGTCCACGCCGTGGCGCATGGCGCGCTCGAAGGCTTCATAGCTCCAGCTGCCGATGCCGGTCTGCAGATCGGGCGTGATGTTGCTGGTGTAGATGGTGCCAAAGGGGCTGGGCATGGCCAGACCGCCCGCGTTGGTCTTGCCGTTGGGAGCAGTGTGGCAGACGGCGCAGTCGCCCATGGCGGCCAGCAGCTTGCCCTTGGCAATCTGCTGGGGCGTGAAGTCGGCAGCGGGAATGGCTGACTGGGGCGCAATCTCGCCCTGGTGGGTGAGCGCCAGGCCGGCGGCAGCCAGCACGACCACTACAGCCGCACCGCCCGCCAGAATCTTTTGGAACGTTCGCATATCTATGTTCTTTATCGGTGGAGTCACTTGGACGAGACGGCGCCGCTCTTGGCTGCCTTGAGCGCGGCCAGCACGCGGCTGGGCGTGAACGGCACTTCCAGCAGGCGCACACCGGTGGCGTCGAAGATGGCGTTGGCCACGGCGGCGGCGCTGGGCACGGAGGCCGATTCACCGGCGCCCATGGGGGCCTCGTTGGGGCGCTCGACCAGCAGCGAGTCGATCTCGGGCAGCTCGTCAAAGCGCAGGATGGGGTAGCCGCCCCATTCCACGGAGGTGACGCCACTCTTGTCGAAGGTGACGAACTCCTTGAGCACGCGACTGGTGGACTGCACCACGTTGCCGTGCACCTGATGACGCACGCCTGCGGGGTTGACCATGGCGCCGGTGTCCTGGGCGACAAAGACCTTGTCGACCTTGACTTCGCCGGTTTCGCGGTCCACGGTCACGTCGACCACCCAGGTCGCCCAGGCCGCACCATAGCCGGGGAACTTGCTGTGGAAGTAGCGGGCATAGGCAAAGCCGCGACCCTTGACCAGGCGCTGATCTTCAGCAGCCGCATTGCGGCGCGCCGGGCCTTCCTGCCAGTTGCACTGCTTCTTGGCTTCGGCAATCAGCGCCACGGCACGCGGGTCCTTGAGATAGCGCAGGCGGTACTCGATAGGGTCGGCCTTGGCCAGGTAGGCGCATTCGTCGATCCAGGACTCATGGGCGAACACATTGGGCAGGGCCGAGACGCCGCGCATCCACGAGGCGCGCACGATGGGCACGGCGTCCTGGGAGATCACGCGCATCTTGGGGTATTCGTACTGCGGAATGGCAGTGCGGTCGCCCATTTGCTGAGCCTCGATCTTGGCGGACACCTTGCCCGTCAGAATCAATGCCAGCGCCGAGGCGTTGTTCGAGGGGTAGCAGGTGCGCAGCTCGTAGGCGGCCACATTGTTTTGCTCATCCAGGCCGCCGCGCACGCGAATCAGCTGGCTCGTGCCCTTGGGCTCCCAGCCGGCTTCCTGCTCACGCATCAGCTGCACGCGCACGGGCTTGCCCACGGCGGCAGACATCAGCACCGCATCCGAGCAGACGTCGTCGGCGCAGTTGCGGCCGTAGCAGCCGGAGGCTTCGAGACGGGTGACGTTGATGTTGTCGGCATTCACGTCCATGAGCTTGGCAATGTCCTTGCACACGTCGTGAGGGTTTTGCGAGCCGGTCCAGACCTGGATCTGGCCGTTACCCACTTCGGCAATCGCGCAGGACGGGCCGATGGAGCCATGAGCGTGATAGGGCCAGACATAGTCGCGGGTCAGCGCAGTCTTGACCTGCTCAATGGCCTGCAGCGCGCCTTCGTCTTCCTGCAGCACGCGGTCGGTCTTGGCGTGGTCCACCAGGGTCTGATGCAGGCCGCTCAGCGACATATCGGGCAGGCCGCTCCATTCCTTCCAGGTGACCTTGAGCTGGCGCATGGCAGCGATGGCCTGCTCTTCACGCTCGGCCACCACGCCCACGAAGTCGCCCTTGACCACGACCTTGACGATGCCGGGCAGATGGGCGATGGACTTCTCGTCCACCGACACCAGGCTGGAGCCCAGCGGCGCCGTGGCATCGGCGCCGGTGTATGGAGGACGGATCACGCGGCCGTGCAGCATGCCGGGCACGCGCAGGTCGTGGATATAGGTCAGCGCGCCCAGCACCTTGTTGGGGATGTCCACGCGCTGCACCGATTTGCCGATGTACTTGAAGCCGGACTTGCGCAGCTCGATCTTGTCGTCGACCTCGATCTGCAGATCCTGGCCCTGAACCAGCTCGCCATAGCCGTAGCGCTTGCCGCCGGCGATGACAAAGCCTTTCTGGGTGGTGATGCGCTCGGCGGGAACACCGGATTTTTCGCTGGCCAGCTTGATCAGCAGCTGGCGCACCTGCGCTGCGGCATGGCGCATGGGCAGGGACGACACCTGGATGGTGTTGCTGGCAATGGTGGGGCCCAGATCCGGGGTGCGGGCGGTATGGCCCAGCACCATGGTCACGGCGGCAAAGTCCACATACAGCTCGTCGGCCACCAACTGGCCCAGAGCCGTGCGCACGCCCGTGCCCAGGTCCACGTGGCCGTTGTAGGCCGTGACGGAGCCGTCGGCGCCAATCGCGATGAAGCTGTCCACCAGCTTGGCCGAGGGAATGGGGAAAGCGCCCTTGGCAGCCGCTTCGGGGGCGGTCTGGGCCATCAGCAGATGGCCACCTGCTACAGAGCCGACCATCAGCATGCCGCCGGCCTTGAGCAGCTGGCGACGGGTCAGTTGAGCGTGATTGTCTTTGGTGAAGAATTTCATGATCAGGCAGCCTTTGCGGTGGTGGATGCGCCGGCGGCGGGGAGGGCCGGGCTGTGGCCCTTGGCAATCAGCTCACGGGCGCGCGCGGCGGCCTGCATGATTTCCACATGGGTGCCGCAGCGGCACAGATGGCCGGACAGGGCATGCCTGATTTCTTCGTCGCTGGCCTTGGGCTGCTGGTTGAACAGGGCGACCAGCGCCATGATCATTCCGTTGGTGCAATAGCCGCACTGCGCAGCCTGTGCATCGACAAAGGCTTGCTGCACCACATGCAGGGTGTAGGTGCGTGCGGTGGCTGGCGCCTTTGTCTCGGCGGCGCTGACATCGAGCACGGCGCGGTCCTGCAGGGCCTGCGCGCTGGCGGCCTTGCTGGCGTCGGGCGACAGGCCTTCCAGCGTGGTGACTTTCTTGCCGTCGACGGCCTTCAGGGGGACGGAGCAGGAGCGAGCCACCTTGCCGTCGATCAGCACGGCGCAGGCTCCGCATTCGCCCAGGCCGCAGCCGAACTTGGGGCCGTTGAGCTGCATGTCATTGCGCAGCACATACAAAAGAGGTGTGTCGGCAGCGGCGCTTTGCGCGTCCACTTCCTGGCCGTTCAGAGTGAATTTCATGACGTAGGTTTCAAGTGTCAGTCTTATATATGTGTAGTCAATTATATGACTAGACAAAAATAAAGTGCATTGGCTTGATCTAAAGCAGATTTGATTGCTCTGGTGTGCGCCAGCGATGGGGTAAGCCGACCGGTGCCGAGCGGCGGTTTCAGAGTTCCGTTGTGCGGCCCCAGGGCCGTGGTTCCGCATGCGGCCCCGAGCGCACCGGAAACCGTCCGGGCCGCAGCCGTGGCGAGAGCCGGACAGCCAGGCTGTTTGGCAGGGGATGACCCTGCGCTCCTGATATGGGGATTGAAGCGCGGGAGAAATGCGGCTTCAATGCACAGACGCCGAAAGCCTCCAATGCATCGGCGCATCGGCGCATCGGCGCATCGACGCACTGGCGCACCGGCGCATCGACGAGAGGGTTTTGCGGTCTGCGGGTTTGCAGACATTCATCAGTCCCTGTTCAGGAGAGCCAAGATGGTCAGCAAAAACACGATTTGTCTCTGGTACGAAGGCGAGGCCCTGGAAGCCGCCAGGTTCTACGCCCAGACCTTTCCCGATAGCGCCGTGGGCGCGGTTCACCACGCACCGGGCGACTACCCCTCCGGCAAGCAGGGTGATGTTCTGACGGTCGAATTTACGGTCATGGGCATTCCCTGCCTGGGCCTGAACGGCGGCCCTGTCTTCAAGCACAACGAGGCGTTTTCGTTTCAGGTCGCGACGGACGACCAGGAGGAAACGGATCGCCTGTGGAACGCCATCGTCGGCAACGGCGGTCAGGAAAGCCAGTGCGGCTGGTGCAAGGACCGCTGGGGGCTGTCATGGCAGATCACGCCCCGTGTGCTGACCACGGCCATTGCCGACCCGGATCGCGCGGCGGCCAGGCGGGCTTTTGAAGCCATGATGGAGATGAGGAAGATCGATATCGCCGCCATCGAGGCCGCATGGCGCGGTTAGGCAGCCGGCTGCGATAGGAGCAGCGACAGGCTGGCAGGCTGCATTCATCGTCGCGGCACAGCTGCGACGGTCCGGTTCGGCGCAAGGGCGCATCGGAGCGCCCGCGTGCTCTGGCGCACTTTGCCAAGCTTTGAGCGTCCTAGGGCAAACGCTTTGCAGACAGCTCTCCTACAGTGAAATTGCTTTCAATTTCGACGATTCGGTGCCTGCCGGCCGGTGTTGCCCATGCCTTTTGAATGCCTGGCGGCATTGCACAGGGCGGGCAAGCCGCGGCCATGGCTGTCCGTCGAAGCCCGCATTCACTTGGAGACATGTCATGAACTTCCTCGACGGCCATCTGTTCCCCGAAAACCAGCAACCCCTGATCATTACTGCGGCGCCCTATGCTCCGGGCTGGCTGCCTTCGGACTTCCCCGAAGACATCCCCGTCACCATGGAGGCGCAGATCCAGAAAGCCGTGGACTGCTACAACGCGGGCGCCACGGTGCTGCACCTGCATGTGCGCGAGCTTGACGGCAAGGGCAGCAAGCGCCTGTCCAAGTTCAACGAGCTGATCTCCGGCGTGCGCAAGGCCGTTCCCGAGATGATCATCCAGGTCGGCGGCTCCATCAGCTTTGCTCCCGAAGACGAAGGCCAGGCGGCCAAATGGCTTTCCGACGACACCCGCCACATGCTGGCCGATCTGGACCCGGTGCCCGATCAGGTGACCGTGACGGTGAACACCTCGCAGATGAACGTGACCGATCAGGCCGAAGACGCGGACTTTGCCGGTACCTCGCGCGCCAATCCCACGCTGTTCAATGCCTACAAGGAAATGACCGTGCCCGCCCAGCCGGGCTGGGTGGAGGAGCATGTGCGCCGCCTGACCAAGGCCGGCATCCAGAGCGCCTTCCAGTGCTACAACCTGAACAGCTTCGAGTCGGTGGAGCGCCTGATGCGCCGCGGCTTCTACATGGGCCCGCTGGTCATGAACTGGGTGGCGATCGCTGGCGGCATGGACACGCCCAGCCTGTACAGCCTGGCCAACTTTGTGCGCGCCGTGCCCGATGGGGCCGTGCTGACCGTGGAAAGCAATGTGCGCAACGTGCTGCCCGTGAACATGTGGGGCATTGCCGCCGGTCTGCATGTGCGCTGCGGCACCGAAGACTGCCTGTGGAACCAGACGCGTACCGAGAAGGCCAGCACCGTCTCGCAGATCGAGCAGCTGGTGCGCATCTCGCGCGAATTCGGTCGTCCTGTCGCCACCGCCAAGGAGGCGCGCGAGATCAGCAAGATCGGCGTGTTCTACGACAGCGTGGAGGAAAGCCTGGCCGCCAACGGCTTTGCGCCCAACCGGCCCGGCGCCAACCAGGGTTTCCTCAGGAAGACCTCCTGATCTTCCGGGACAGGCTTGCAGGCAAGCCGATCACGGCTTCGCCTGCAAGCGGTCTCTGCTGAACCGACATGCGCAAAAACGGCCTCCGCGATGGAGGCCTTTTTCATGCCCGGATGATTTCGGGCAGGCCCGGAAAAATGGCTCTGGAAAGGCTGGTGCCGGGCCTGAGACAGGCCTGGTGAAGGCGTCTGGGCCGGCGGCTGCGGATGGATGGTCTTGAGCAGGCCTCTGGCCAGCTCGCAGCTGTCAAGGCGCGGGAGGAGCGGGAGGTCCGTAATGCGCACGCCGCGCGCCCCACACCGCACGCTGCAGTGCTCGCCAGAGGCTCGCCGAGCAGAGATGCTGCAGGCGCGGTTGACGAGGACCACCATTGTCATATTCAGGCTCGTCAGGCTCGCGCGTGCCATGGCTTACAGCAATGGCAGGCTGTATCTCTGTATCTTGCAGTGCTGTCGCCCTCCCGGGCCTGCGCTCTGTCATCGGCCTCAGGGCGCGATTGGCGCAAGGCGGGGCCTGGTCAGGCTGAATGGGAGTGAGATAAAGAAAGAGTGGGCGGCGCGATAAAGTGAGTTTTTCCGGGTTGAGGTCGGTCTATCCGGGTTCAAAGACTTAAAAACTCTTTTGCACTGCAAAACTCAGTCACTGACCGAACGCACCCCGTAGGAATCGGTCCACCGCATCCATGATTGAGGTCTCGGCCTCGGGTTGAAGTATAGGAGCGTCGGGTGGGCCACTGAATGGCAGATATGGCCGAGCTGGGATCTTGATGCTGTACTCCCCGACCTCGTGCCAACTCTCCCGAGCCCGTTTGTGACTGTCACGGGCGAAGACCGCCAGGTTGGGATTGCTGGCCTGGCGCAAGAGGTTACCCTTGGCATCCGTGCGCAGCCTCACCTTGGTCGAATAGGCCGCACGCTTGATCTCCCCGCCAAACTGCTGGATAGCAGCATAGTCCGATGCCGCGCCGCCTGCGCCAATCAATGCGAAGTCAGCACCATAGGATGAGCTGACACTGGCCGCCAGGATGCCAGAGTCCTGCAGGATCATCATGGTGGAGCTACCTTTGTTGCGGCTCGTGCGCTCCTTGAGAGTTGATTTGGCCAGTGGCGCCCAGTGAGGGCGACCTTGGGCCGCAAAATTTCCCTCTGTCACGCTCTCCAGGCTTTGCGCGATGCCCCGGTAAAGGTCCGTTGGGTTGTCCAGGATCGCGGCCGCGCGATCCAGACGGCGAACGGCATCGCCGATATCAATGATGATGTCGATCAGACCACTCATAGCGCTGCCGCGATATCGGCGTCCGCCATGGCCTGCTCCAAGGTGAGCCGTTCCACACTGACCACCGCCAGGCTGTCGCCAGAAGCCTGGGCCCGAACTATCGAAACCGTCTCGCCCTGGCGCAGTACATATATGAGCTGCCCGGCGCTGCGCACCAGAATCCCTTGCTCTATCACCAACTGCGCGCCTGCGTAGTCCACCGAGGCCGCCCCTGCTGCCCGCACCACAGCACCGGCGACCGTGCCAATGCGAGACGCTGCACCAATAGACTGCGCATCTGCGGGCGGCACCGAAACCAGCGGCCAGTTGCCTGTGGGGGCCTGCAGCCACTGACCAAACTGCGGCTGGCCCGCCATGTCACGCACAGTAGCCTGGCTGATGGCTGGCGCCGCCTGTTCCAGCTTTCCGGTCATGACTCGGTCCAGATTGGCTTGAGATGCCACGCCTGGGTTGTAGTCCCAGCCCGGATCTGGCCGGAATGTACGCGGCTGGCCACGCTCGTCCATGTAGCGCACGACTTGCACGTCCATCGTGTCGCCATCTTTGTTAACTGGCACTCGGATCGTGCTGATGGCTTGGCTACCATCTTCAAGAGCCACACCAAGCGCCCGGAACTCGGCTTCTGTCAGTGCCTGGACACGACACCGGCATCCCCAGCCATTGGGCGGCCAGATTACCTGCCAGATCGGGTCATCCCAACGCCAGACCTTGCCATGCAGTGCGCGATGGGCGGGCCGCGTGCGGCCGTCCAGGATGGCCACATAACGCCAGTACGGCCTGTTTTCCACGTCGGCCAGGTAGCGCTTGTAGCGGCCGGCCATATAGGCGGTTTGCACATTGGTCTGGAAGATGGTGCGCAGGCGCCGGTTGCTGCCCAGCTGGGCCGTAGTCAGCTCGCCAGTCTCGCCGTCCAGTACTTCCTGCCGCCCCCACCAGCCCAGATCCTGCAGTTTGGGGCGTAAAGCCTTCTTGAAGGCCTCAAAGGTCTGCCCCTCGCCAATAGCTTTGTCCACCTCGGTGCGAATTGCGGACAGCACATCCAGCGTTGTCGCCTTGGCCACAGTGAACGCAGCAGCGTGCGCCTCACGCGTCATGTCTGTCCAAGACCAGGTCACCTGCAGCCCCTTGCCCCGGAAGTACTCCGTTGCCTCGGCTGGTTGCAACTTTAGATTAGCAGCAATGGTCGCCATGGCGTCTCCTATGCCTCGACGGTGCGGCCGTAAGCCTGGCCGCCAAAGATCGCCGAGGCCACCAGCGACTGCAGCTTGGCACTGTCCATCTTCGGAAAAGCCTTCTGCACTACGGCCAGAGCGTCCTCAAAGTTATCGGTGGCCTCAATGGCTTCAAACAGCGGCTCCAGCAGGCCGCGCATGGCGTCCTGCAGCTCTGCATCGTCAATGGATGCCAGCGCCTGGTCGATGGCATCCTGGCCCTGAATGCCACTTGCTTCGGCAAAGCTAGGACTCGCAGGGCCGGCCCCTGGCACAGGTCGAGCTGCAGGGGGAGTAGTCTCCTTCTTGGTCCAGCCGTCGCCGTAGCGTTCCTGGATGTAGACCTCTGACGGCTCGAAACCAAGACCGGCCACGTTTTTGTCGGTTTCCGACTGTGCCTTCGTGTCCTCGTCAGCCTTCACCTGGCGGTATACCTTGCACGGCTCCAGACCGTTGAAATAGCAGATGTGATCGAGCAGCTGCTCCTTCAAGGTCTCGGTCAGCAGGTCGCTGTCGCCCTTGGTCAGGCCCAGGCGCACGGATTCACGCTCCTTGGCCGCTGCAGCCACTGCGCCACCGCCCTTGCCATGTGGTGCTTCTCCCGTCCAGACTGCGGCAATCCAGTCATCCATGTATTCAGCTAGTTCCCGTTCTGAGCTGATGCTGCCGCTGGATGCCATCTTCGACTCCAGCAGTGTGATGTCCATCCCTTGGGGTGTCATCAGCACGCCATCGCTGCTCAAAGCTCGCAAGGCAGAGAACAGCGTGCCCTTGTCAGCGGGCCCTGCATTGTTCGGGTATTTGCCCCATGGCACAGGAGAGCCCGAACGCGCCAAGCGCTTGTTCCAGGCCACGATACCGGCTCGTTTGAAAAACACCGGCCAGTAAGTCTGCAGACCCAACCCCATGCCGTAAGGGTTGTCGTCTTGCGGATTGACCCGATGCACGATGAATTTGCGCTCTGGGAGAGCACGGCCGCGCAGCATGTCTTCCCGCGTCAGCATCCGCAGCTCTGGGGGGCGCTCGGCTGTGTCCTGAATGTAGGTAAAGCGCCGTTGAGCCCGCTGCGCAAAGCGCTTGGGCACCCACATGCCATCCGACACGGTCCACATGATCTCGCAGACCTCCATGCCGGTGAGCAACGCATCCATCAGCTGCTTGCAAAGATTGTCAAAGCCGCAGCCATCCAGAATGTCGTGCATCGTGCGGGCATCATCATCGGCCTTGGTGGACGATGTAATGGGCGTCACGGTCCAGTCATAGCCAACCAGAGCCAACTGGCGCTTTTGCAGGGAAGAGAACACCTTGCCGTCACGCTTCAGGTCGCGGTAAATCTCGATACTGCCCTGACCACGCTCCAGCAGCAGCGGGTCATTGGTGCGCAGAACACCAAGGTAACTAGACTCAAAAGGGTCCACCAGACGGTTGGCGATCTCAGTTTCCAGCTCCTGCCGTGTCACATAGTTGTTCACGTCAGGTGTTGGGCGGGATCCCCTGCGACCGATACGTTTAACCATACATAAATCCGTTCATTTCTTGAGTGCCCGCCAGCGGACCGCTGCTGGTGTATTCAAAAGGTGCTGCAGGTGAATTGCCCGCGTGCAAGGCCAGCGCCAAAGCCCAGAATCGGTCGGCGTGACCATCGGGCGTGCTTTCCGCCACGAATCGAATGTTTCCTGCTGACGTGGTGACCTTCTGCACCTTGCGCAGATCGGCCCGAATCTTTGGGTCTTCTGGTATGCGGATCTTTCGATCCTCCATCGCGCCTTTGAGCGGATAGGCCAGTGCTTCTTTGACCTGGCCGGTGAAGCTCACGCCCTCAATGCGGTGCTCACCAAACTTGTCCTGAGCATCGTCGGTCCAGCCGATACCTAGACCAGTGGAGTCGATACAGACACGGTCGCAGATAGCGAACCATGGCCACAGGATCTTTTCCTGGTCGCTCTTGCGCATCTTCTCCATGGTCTCGACATGACGCGTGTAGAACACATCGCCCAGCTGCTCGACCACCCACAGCACGGTCAAGTCCTTTTTTCGCCCGATATCGACGCCGCAGAACAAACGGCCCTGGAATGGTCCCTGCAGACCGCGCTTCCAGTCCGTGCCGCCAAGGTACTCGCAGGCCGTGATCAGGCCGTATTCCAGGAACTTGCTGTCATCGTCGGCCGGTATGCACATGTATTCCTGGTCAAACGATTCAGCGTCGGCCGCGCCGTTCTTCACGAAATCGAAGTAATCGGCTTCGTCCATGGCCTGCTGCTCGGCGTCTGCAGGTAGAGACTGCTGCAGCTTGAACAAAAAGCCTTGCTCCAGTGCATCCTGCAGGGTGACCCGGTGCAGGCTGATCCGCTTTGGGTTGCCTCCATGCCGGGCTTCGCGCACCAGAGAGTTAAAAAAGCTGTGCGAGCCCCGATGAGTGCTGATCAGCTCCATGTTGCCGCCCCAGGTGATACCGGGATAGGCAATGGCCCACAGCTTGCGCTGATCCGCATGCAGCGCGAACTCGTCCAAGATACGGCTGCCGCGCTTGCCAGCCTGGGCATCTGGGTTGCTGGACATACTGTGAATGCGGCGCCCACTGGCGAACTGCAGCACATAGGCGCTGAGCTTCTTCTCAGCATCCAGCACCACCTCGCCCAGGTCCTTGGCGGCCATATTCATGATGCCGGCCCACAGCTTGCAATCCTCAATGAACAGGCGTGCCTGGATGTCGTCACGGCTACTGACCCATTCATCGTGCCGAGCACCTACAGCTGCAGCCCGTTCATCGGCCGCATAGGCCGTGGACCAGCTGATGCCAATCTGGCGAGACTTCTCCATCAGCTTCAAGCGGGATTCATCCTTGATCCAGCGTGACTGAAAGGGCAGAAAGATGGCGTCCCGATCATTGGGAATGCATTTGGCGCGGCCCTTGAGAATCATTGCTTGATCTCCCCAGTCACCAGCATCGAAAACATCGGCTCAAAATTTGGAATCACCAGCGATGCCGCCCAGCAGAACAGCCCGAACAGCGCTTCAACGGCCCAGGAGTACCACTCAGGCACCCAATTGCGCTCCACCACCACAGGTGCATCAGAGTCAACATCAGCCAGGTACACCGGCACCAGGCCAAGAAACCAGCCGTAATGGGTGTACTTGGTGCCCAGCTCAGCAGAGGGAACAGGATTGAGCAGGCTCATCACCGAATCCCCAATGCTTCGCGGATGGCCAGGCGTGTCTCGGGTGTCACGCCACCCTTGTTGCCCAGGGCATCCAGTTGGGCCTTCTGCTCCTCCAGCAGCTCACGGCGGGCCTCCTCCTTGATGGCCGCACGCGCTTCCATGCTGAAGCGCTTCTGCGACACACTGGCTTTGCCGATCTCGGCTGCATTCTTGAAGAGCTTGTTGACATCCACTTCCTCGGGGTTGATGTCCAGCTCCATCAGCAGGTTGAAAATCTTCTCCTGGGTCATGCGAATGACGGCCGCACCGAGCTTGTCTTCCTCATCCGGTGCGGCATCCACCAAGGCTCGGGCCTGCTCGCCGGCCAGCTTCAACTGGGCCAGTTTTTTCTCGAAGGGCGAACCATAGCGCTGCAGGGACGAGCGAGACACATCGGCGCCGCGGGCCTTCAGGTCCGCAGCCAGTTGCTCGTAGTCGCTGAAGCCACGGGCCATCAGCTCGTTATCCAGCCACTCCTTGAGTTCAGCCGGAAGAGAGTGCACTTTGCTACGGGGTGGCATAGGTCAGCCCTGCGTGATCGTGGGGCGAGCAATGCCTGGCTGCGCGTCGATGGTGTATTCCACGTAGTCGATGCCGCAGCGGTTCAGTTCCACAAACCAGCGGTCGATGGGGTCGCGTTGGATCTTGCACAGCTCGCGCTCTTCCAGATAGTCCAGCTCGCGGCGCACCTCTTGGTGCGTGGCATCGGGATACACCGACTGGATGATGGGCAGCAATGCCTCGGTATAGATACCCACGGGACGCGACACATTGATGGCCGACAGCAGGTGCCAGCGAATGGCTTCACGGCGAGCCTTCAGAATGGCTGGCTGGTAGTTCATTGGTTTTTCCCTCCGGGGAGATTGCGCACTGCGGCCTCAATGCGCAGCGCAAAGTTATCGATACGGGTATTGATCGTGGCGATCACTTGGACAAAGTCATCCCGGCGCACATAGTCCCTAGCCACCTCGGCCTGGAACCGCAACTGCGAGAGCTCAAGAGAGCGGATCTGTTCAGACTCCTTGCTGACAGCCCTGGTCAGGTCAATCAGTGACTTTTGCAACTGGTCAAACTTCTCGTCCGAGCGCCTCTGCGCCTGCACCGCAATGGCTTTCAAGATCGCCCACATGGCCATGCAAAACAGGCTCATGACCGTCAGCACATTGGTCAGCGTCATCTCAAAAACCATCAGTGCCTCCTGCCTGGCCTTGCTTGGTGACCGAGCGCACATAGTCCTGCAGGCCGGTCACTTGACCTGAGAGCCGGTCAGCAACGCCTCCCAGCGCTGTGTATCGGCTGCTGCACTCTCCGAGTGCTGTGCGGGCGGCGGTAGCTCCATCAATGTCGCTGGCGGAGCAGGATTGCGGGCCGGTGCCGGACAGCTTTGCAGCGGCTGCGTTGGCGTTGAGCTGGGCGATAGTGGTGAGCAGGCTGCGATTGCGAGCAGCGGCAGTGTCCAAAGCAGTGCGCGCAGCCTGCTCACGTTGGGCTTGTTCATGGGCGATCCTTTCGGTTTCCTTTTGTTTGGCCGTCTCGGTCTCGCGCTGCGCGAGTTCGGCCTTTGCGCGTTGCTGGGACTCCGTGACCTTGCGTTTTTCTTCGGCCTGGTCCCAGGCCTGCTGCACGCGTGCGGCACCCTGGGCGTCGCCTTGGGCGACTAGATGGCCATTCCAGGCACGCAGGCCAAGCACTGCGGCAAGCGTTGCAATCACAATGAGCGCGGCTTTCATGGCATGGACTCCCCAAGGCACATCGCGCGAAGAGCCTTGCGGTCCGTCCAAACGCCCCGGCAAGTGCGGTTGTCTGGATGGCTGCAGCGGTCCTGGGGTTTGTTTACCGGCCCGGCGCGGTCATAGAGCAAGATGGCCTCGCAGGCGCCTGGGTAGTCGCCGGCCTGCAGACGGCGGGCAATGGTGCTGGGCCCATTGCGTTCGTTGTTCCAGCACACAGCGGCCGCCCCTGTGTTGTAGGCCAGGCCCACAAAGGCATCAAACTCTCGCTGGTGCATGGGCACGGCCAGGCAGCGTTTGATGGCCAGTTCGTATTCCGAGGCATCGGCACGCAAGCGCACCAGGGCACGCACCGGAGCCATGGTGTCGCCCATCTTCACACCCTGGGTCGTGCCAAAGCCTACTGTCGGAACCTTGGTGCCATGCACTGGGTCTGGGTAGGCTTTTTCGACATAGCCCTCGCGCTGGGCTATGTAGGTCAACCCGGTGGCAGACAGCACCAGGGCAACGATTCCAATTCGAGCGCTATCAATCGCCATAAGCCCCCCTTGCGCCGGGAGGGCTCTTGCTGGCCTTGGTTGGGTAAGTCATGCACGGCAGGATGCCGCGCAGGTCGACCTTGAGTTGAGTAAAGCGCTTTACTTATTGCCGATTCAGCCCAGGCGCATCATGACCCCATGATCACCAACGACCTCATCTCCAGAATGCATGCAACAGCGTTCAATGCCGCGCAAGCGATCCAGGTGCCGCTCCTGCAGGCAATTCGAGTCCAGTGCGATCTGCTACTGGAAACGGGAGCTTCATTTGATGAAGCAAAAACAGCATTGCGGCCCCTTGTCGTGCACGCGTCGATCAATCCACATTGGGGTCGACTGGAGGGGACAAGTTGTAGCTCAACTTGATCTCAAGATTACGTACTTCGGTATTGAGCTGTTGAATTCGCTGGCGGAGATATTCGGAATTTGTGCCCTTTGGATTTGCCAGCAGCATCTCTCGTGCTTGAATTCGTTCAGCGCGAGCGTCTTCCCAGTCTCTTTCAAGCTGCTTCCAGGTTGCTTCTGACTGTGGACCAATACCCTCAGAAACGGTGGAAGCCTCATAGCCCTGCACTCGCATACAAAGCACCATCAGATCAAAACGCCGCTGCTTTTGGTCAACGCCACGCCATATTGATGCCACTGTGTAATCGGGTGTTTGTGTCGCAGAGGTCGTCTCATACTCGCAGCGCGCAATTGCTTGATCGGCAGGGGCCGCATCAGCGCGAGATGGCTTCCAAGTGCGTACCGGACTATTGGCGGCACAGCCGGCGACTGCTGCGAAGAAAAGAGCGCTGGCAAACGTCGAAATGAATTTTTTGTGCATTGGCTTTTCCTGGAGTTGAGCACTTCACCGCTCTTACTACTGACCAAGGGACGAAATGCTATCTGCAATGATTTGCCCAAACTCACGACCTTTGTCGAGTAGATAGCCATAGCCTTTAGAGAGCTTCTCTATGTCCCCAGTGATGGTTGCGGCCTTCTTGATGGTCGAGCCTATTTTTTCCCGCAGTGTCTCTACCTCAGGATGGTCACCCATCTCATCAAGCTCAGCTTTCAGAACCTCTTCTTCAAACTGTGCGTCCGCAACCGCTTTGCGAACGGCATTTCTTAACGGGGCTTCGCCTTGAATCGGCCACATAGTCATGGCGGTACGAAGACTGTCCAACAGTCCCTTTGCGTACTGTCTGAAGTGCGGTGGAATGCCTTGGCTCTTAAGTGCGGCCTCAAGCTCTGCGACTAGCGCCTTCAACTCGGCCATGGACTCAGCTGTCGCTTGATGATCTTCATCTGGCAAAACGACAGAAGCCCAACGAAGAGACAAGAGCACCTCTTCTCGCAAATATTGATTGGTTTGACTACTGCTCCCTTGAACCAGATTGATGTTCAAGGCGTTGCGTAGCGTATGAAGGTATGGGCTTGTTAAGTTGTCGGCGTAATTGCCATCTCTCAATGCTGCGGTGATCAAGTTCAATTCACGATCACATGCAACGATTGCCTCAGCTATGCGGTAACCAGCAACACCCTGTTCCTCACTAGAGAGCTTTAGTGTTTGGGCCCATGCCTTCTGAGCCTCCTTATAAGAGGCCAAGCTATTTCTGAGTTCAGTGAAAAAAGTGTACAGCCGACCTGCGGCGTTGTTCCCCAAACCTCTTCCTGTGCTCATGGTTGCCTCTTAACAGAATCGTAATTTCCGCTGAGTTGTTCAATGCACCTAATCCTCAGCAGTGGTGTTTGTCGTGGTGCACCTTTATGCCGCACGCCCAGCTCTTGGGTTCTTCAAATTTCGCGGGTCTTCCATGACCGTGTCCAGATACATATTCAGCAAATTGAGCTGTTCTGACTTGAGGTTGATCACCATTCGCGTATCAAACCGCCTCTCCATGAAATCAAGGATGGCAATACGGTCGCGCAACTGATCCAAGCGACGCAATGTTGCAGATTGCTCAGCAGAACTGGGCTTGCGCACTTGAGGTTCATTTGCTGGGGCTTGAGGCGCATGGATCACAGTCACATGCGTATGCGTGTGTTGGTGGTGGCTGACACGGCTAACCACGTTTCCGCCTGCATACCCCACCTGCAAGTTATTGCTTCCGCCATCCACCTCAAAAAGGGAAGGCGTCACTGCTTCCGTCGGGGCCTCGGCCGCAGAGGTGCTCACCATGCTAGGGATCTCTACAACGTTCTGCTTCGCAGGCCTAGTCCAACCCATCCATCTCAGAATCATCTCCCACATCTACTGAGCGCACTTTCCTATTTTTTGACAGAAACCTTGCCACCGGCATATCCCACTTGAACAACACCATCGTGGTTGCTGGTCAAGTTACCCACCTTCACAGAGCTTGGCACGGACTTCGCCGAGCTTTTAGGCGATGCAGCAGGTGCAAGGCCTGCTGACAAAAGCGCGGCCGTCTGAATCAGATTGGCCTTGGCATCGGGCTTGCAGCGGCGATAGCTATCGAGCAGTACTTGTTCTGCGGGGTCTGCGGGGGTGGAGTTTGCTCGTTCCCCCGTCAAGACGTAGTGCACATCTACACCTTGAGCCGCAAGAGCAGCCAAGACCTCACCACCCGGTACAGAGTCGCCACGCTCGCAACGTCCCCAGTATTCGCGGGAAACCCCAGAAATATCAGCAGCTTGCGCTTGATTCCAGCCAGCAGTTTTTCTCACCTCCTTGAGGCGAGAGCCGAAAAGTGATGAAAAGGTCACAAAAACCTCTTGATAAAGAGATTTATTGGTCTCATAATTCATTCCAACAAGTTCAACGCAACCGGCATCTGCGCCAACAGATGCCAACAAACTAGGAGCCCGACATGGCACTCAAAACCAGAGCCCAGATCCGTGAAGAATTCGCCAGCCGTGGCTGGTCTATCACTGGCTGGGCCCGTCAACGTGGCTATAGCCCCGTTTTGGTCAGCGACATCATCAATGACGATGAGCGCAACCCCAAGCGCAAATGCCTGCGTGGTGAAAGCCACAACATCGCCGTTGAGCTGAAGCTCAAGGATGGGATGGTTTCCCGCCCCGCCAATGTGACTGCGTTCAACCTGAGCGCCGCTGCTTGAGGCCTGCCATGCCTACTCCGACCATCAATGTAACAAATTTGACGGGCTCTCAAACCGTCCAAATTGACACACATGGTTTTCCCGTGAATGTGCCCGTCATTGGCACACCAGACGGTTTTCACGCGCTGCGTCCAGTTGTTCAGCCATCTGCAACAGCACCTTGCGCGATGCCTGCAACTGCACGCCCAACGCCAAGTGCTCAGGTCTTGCCTCACGCCAGGCCTGCGTTAGTCGAGGGCCAAGCATGAAGCCGTCCATCTCTAGCTGTGCCGTCAGCCTGAGCACGGCCTGCGCCACGCCATCGATGCGTCCTGCCAATTCATCCAAGCCTGCTGATTCCATGTTGCACCTCCCGTGCCCTGTGATCGATGGCTCAACTTTGCCAGTGCATCAGTGTTTTTCACTGTTTCCAGAGGGCTATTTGTTTGGATGCCCCTGCCAACCCACTTCTTCTAAAACATCGCGGCCTCTGGAAATGCCGCAGACAGGAGCTCTGTGATGCGCCGCAACTGGAAAAAAGAGCGCTTTAACAGCCTGACCGATGCTCTTCGCGGCTGCACTGAATACGCCATGGACAAGGATGCTGGCCTGTCCCAAAGCCGTATCGCAGACCGCATGGGTATCTCGCTGGACAGCCATTACAAGTACCTGTCCACGGGCCGTTTGCCAGCCATCCTGATACCCACCCTGGAAATGGCCTGCGGCAACCACTTTGTCAGTACCTGGCTGGCCACTAATGCGGGCAAGCTGGTCATTGACCGCCCCAAGGGCCGCAAGGCGTCTGATTCCGACCTGGTCGAGTTCAACACCGGCTTCGCCAAGGCATTGCAGATGCTGGGTGACTTCCACCAGGGCAAGGCATCAGCGCAAGACACGCTGGCTGCACTGCAGCGCCATCTGGAAGCAGCTGCTTGGCACCACGCCAATGTGGCCCAGCATGCCACTCCTGAGCTGGACTTTGAAGCATGAGCACCAGCAGTAAAGCCCTGGCGGGCTCCATCCGCAAAGCCAATGCCCTCTATCGCCTGCTGGCCGGTCATGAACTGCTGGGCCTGAGCCCTGGCGAGATTGCCAAGGGCATCGACGTGTCACCCAGCTGGGTTTCTCTCAATCTGCCTGCATTGGCCGAGGACGGCTTTGTGGAGCTGGTGCAGGGCACCAACCGCTGGCGCCTGGGCGTGCAGTTTGTGCGCATCGCAATCACCGTCAGCACCAACCTCAACCAGGCCAAGCGCCAGCTGGATGACCTGACCCAGCGCTACGCCGTCCCTCTCAACTGATTTCAACGCAACCCCGAAAGGAAAACTAGAACATGGCCCGTAACACCACTCCCGCAGCCGCAACGCGCGAAGTACCCGCTAATGAAAAAGTGATTGCCGAAGAAGTCAATTCAGCCAACCAATTGGCATCCGTCATGCGCCTGCAAAACGACCTGCAGGCGAACTATGGCGAAGAGCGGGACTTGCTAAATCAGCTGCTGGGACAAGCTCAGATGGCCGGTGCTTTCGAAGAATTTTCCCGCACGGTGCGGACTTCTAAGCTGGCATTCGTCAAGGAAAGCAAGCTATATCAACAACTTAAAGGAAAGAAGACTCCGCACGGTGCGGAGCTCTTGGGGAATTGGGAAGAGTTTTGCAATTTACTCGGCCGCTCGGTAGACCAAGTTGATCGCGACATCGCAAACTTGAAGGCATTTGGAGAGGAAGCCCTTGAATCCATGTCCCGCATGGGTATTGGCTACCGCGAGCTGCGCCAATACCGCAAGCTGCCAGAGGATCAGAAGCTGGCATTGCTTGAAGTTGCGAAGACAGGTGACAAGAGCGAATTTCTAGATCTGGCTGAAGAGCTGATTGCCCGGCATGCCAAAGAAAAAGCCGACCTGAGCCAGCAGCTGGAGGAAAGCGCCAAGGAGCACGAGGCCACTGCCAAGCGCCTGGAAGTGGTGACAGGGCAGAAGGTCGAGGCTGAAGCAAAAGCAGCCCGTATTGCGGTCATGACGCCCGACAAGAGCTTGGCAGACCTGCAGACCAAAGCCACAAAGATTTCCAACACAGCAGCTGGAGCCATCAAGGGAGAGGTTCGCCAGGCACTGCTCAAGCTCAACGAGATGCCACCCAGTGCATCCCGGACGGTATTCGCTGCTGGTCTGCTGGGCACGCTGCAAGCCGAAATCAATGCCCTGCGTGAAGAGTTTGGCTTGCCAGACATTGCCAGCGCAGCCGAACGCGAACTGGCCGCAGACACCCAAGCCTGGGCTGGCGGCGGCGAAGCAGTCGAGGCTTGAGGACGGGTCATGAGCCTCAGTGCAACGCTCACCCAACGCCTTGTGCAGGTGGCTGCTCAGGCAGCAGCCGCACCAGCAGGCGGCAAGCAGGCCGTCTACAGGGCGGCTTGCCAAGAGCTGAGCATCAGCCTGCCCACGCTTTACCGTCACCTGGACAAGATCACCGTGAAACCCGAACGCAAACAGCGCAGCGATGCCGGGGCTGTCAGTCTGCCCCGTGAAGAAGCTGTCGTCATCAGTGCCTTGCTCATGGTCAGCCACCGCAAGAGCAACAAGCGCCTGATGTCCATTGGGCAAGCCCTGGACATCTTGCGCGCCAACGGGGAAGTGCGTGCCGAGCGCACCGACCCGTCAACTGGCGAAGTCCTGCCTTTGTCTGAAAGTGCTGTGGCCCGCGCTCTGCGTAGCTTTGGCCTGCACCCCGACCAGCTCAACCGCGCCACTCCCGCAGTTGAGTTGCGCAGCCTACACCCCAACCATGTTTGGCAGGTCGATGCATCACTGTGCGTGCTGTACTACCTCAAGGACAGCAGCGGCAAGGAGAGTGGCCTGCAGGTCATGGAACATGACAAGTTCTATAAGAACAAGCCTGCCAACCTGTCCCGCATCGCGGCTGACCGAGTGTGGTCCTATGAACTCTCGGACCACAACAGCGCATCCATCTACCTTGAATATGTGATGGGCGCTGAAAGCGCGGCCAACCTCACCAATGTGTTCATCAACGCCATTCAGCAGCGTCCTGGTGAGCCGTTCTATGGGGTGCCACGTATTCTGATGATGGACATGGGCAGTGCCAATACCTCTGGCCTGTTCAGCAACCTGGCGCGCCGCCTGCAGATTCAGCTGATTGCACACGCGGCAGGCAATGCCCGCGCAACCGGCCAGGTTGAAAAAACCCGCGATCAGATTGAGCGCAGCTTTGAAGCAGGCCTGCGCCTGGCACCGGTGTCCAGCCTGGGCGAGCTCAACCGTCAGGCACGCCGCTGGGCCAAGTGGTTCAACGCCAACAAGATCCACTCCCGCCATGGCCGTACACGCTACGACCAGTGGATGACCATCACCACCGAGCAGCTACGCCTGGCCCCCAGCGTGGAGCTGTGCCGCGAGCTGCTGACCCATGAGCCAGAAGCCCGCAAGGTCAGCGACACGCTCAGCGTCGCCTTCAAGGGCCGTGAGTTCGACGTGCGCAATGTGCCCAATGTGATGGTCGGTGAAAAGCTCATGCTGGCAATCAACCCCTGGGTGGCTGACGCCGCCATGGTGGTGGATACCGATTCCGAGGGCAATGAGCTGCTGATCTCTGTGCCAGTGGTCGTGCGTGATGACGCCGGCTTCCGCGAGGACGGCAATGTGATTGGCGAAGACTGGGCCCGCCCTGCGGATACCCAGCTGGATACCAATCGCAAGGAGGTCGCCATGGCGGCTTACGACGCCAGCACCCTGGAGGAGCTGGAAGCCAAGCGCAAGGCCAAGGCGCTGCCATTCAGCGGCCGCATCGACCCCTACAAGCCTATCGAACAGGCTCCAGAGCGCACCTTCATCCCCAAGCGCGGCACCGAACTGGTGACCAATGTCACCACAAGCACCAGCGCTTCGGCCCGTCTGCTCAATGCCTTTGAAGTTGCCAAGGCGCTGCAAGGCATGGGCATGTCCATGGATCGTGAAAAAGCCGCCCAGCTGCGCGCCTGGTACCCCGATGGCGTGCCCGAGGACGAGCTGCAGGCTGTTCATGACCGCTTGACCATGCGCGGCCAGTTGCGTGTGGTCGCAGGAGGTGCCTGATGCCCCAGACCGCAACTTGCGAAATTTCGCAAATTCGCCATCTCCGGGTCAATGCCAGGCCCACAAACAAGTTGGCCCCGGTGTGCTCTCAACACACCGAGGCCGCCCCAGAAACTGATTTCAACGCAACCCCTGAGGATGAACCAATGCTACTGCAAAACGAATCCCTGAGCACCAACGCTCGAAAGCACTTCAATCTGCCCCGCAATCCGTTCCTGGACGATGTGCAGACCCCTGACGATGTCTATCAGACGCCCAGCGTGCGCTATGCCCGCGTGGCCCTGACCGATTGCGCCCGCCACCATGGCTTCATGGCACTGGTCGCAGAGTCCGGCGCGGGCAAGTCCACGCTGGCCGAAGACCTGGAAGAGCGGGTGCGCAAGGACTCCACCGAGATTGTGGTGATCCGTCCCTATGTCCTGGCCATGGAAGAAAACGATGTCAAGGGCAAGACGCTCAAGAGCGCATCTATTGCAGAGGCCATCATCTTCGCCCTGGACCCGCACGCCAAGCCCAAGATCAGCAGCCAGGCACGCTTTCGCCAGGCGCACGAGCTGCTGCGCGCCAGCGCCCAGTCCGGTCACCGCCATCTGCTGCTGATCGAGGAGGCCCACAACCTGCCCGTGGCCACGCTCAAGCACCTCAAGCGCTGGATCGAGCTCAAGGACGGCATGCGCCGCCTGCTGGGCATTGCTCTGATCGGCCAGCCCGAGCTGCGCCGCCGCCTGAGCGCCCAGAACCCAGAGGTGCGCGAAGTCGCCCAGCGCTGCGAAATCGTGGAGCTGGACCCGCTGAACACCGAGCTGGAGGGCTACCTCAAGCACAAGTTCGCCCGCTTTGACCTCAAGTATGAGGACGTGTTTGCGGCCGATGCTGCAGATGCCATCCGCTCCCGCCTGATTTACCTGCCGCGCGGCGGCAAGGACGCCGACATCACCAGCATCTGCTACCCACTGGTGGTGAACAACCTGGTCTGCCGTGCCATGAATGCCGCGGCCGAGGCTGGTTGGGACACGGTCAATGCCGAAGTCATCAAGGGGTGCTGAGCATGCATAAGAAAGTCGTCTCCATGGTTGCACACAAAGCTCTGCGGCTGGCTTGGATCAAGCGCCGCGCCCGCATGCTGCAGCGTGCATTTGCCGCTGACCTGGTCACGGCCCAGTTGGAAGCCACTGTGGACTGGTATCGCTTTCGGGGAAAAGCCTTGCCCTACAGCGTGGCTCGTCGGGTCCAAGCGATGAAGGTGAAGGCATGAAGCGCTATTTCTTTGAACCTGGAGCGGTGGTGTGCTACCGCAAGAGTGGCCTGAAGGCGGGCATGGGGCGAGGTCTGCAGGCTTGCAAAGGTCTGCTGCAGGCGGCCTTGAGCCGCCACCCCTCTGACTCCATCGGTCAGTTCTTGTTACTTGCAGCGATGGTTGCGGCCGCAGCTGCATGCCTTGGCGCTATCGCGGGCTATGTCCAGTTTGAGTTGGGTATGGGAGTCATCCGATGACATTGAAGAAGAACCGACTGAGTGAAGAAAGCAAGCGTCTGCTAGCGCACATCCGGGAGAACGGCCCTCAGAACCTGTTTCAGCTTCGCCCTGTGACGGGGGAAATGGAAGGCGACCTGGTCAAGCGCCTGCGCAACCTGCGCACAGGCGGCTGGTTACAGCTCGTGGATGACGGGCCACAACTGTGCTGGGGCATCTGCAAGGACGCAATCCCTCTGTTTGAACAGGGGCTGGTTGCAAAGAAGTCCCGCAAAGGCGAACCCAAGCCGATGGGCGAGATGCCCAAGCCACGCCAAATCAACGTGATGGAGGGCGAATACAAGACCACGCCATTCACGCCGCCCCGCAAGGGTTCACTGGATTTCAGGGACATCGCCAGCCATGGCGTGCGCTGCTGATAGGAGCACCGAGGCCATGAGCACAACACGAGAGATGCCACAGATGACACGCGAGCAATTCGAGCTGGAGTCTGCCGGGCTGGCAATCGAGTTCTTGCGAGTCCTGAGCGGCCGCACTTTGTCAACTGGCGTGGTCCTGCAAGCGGTGATGGAAGTGCATCGCTGCATTGCCAGGCAAATGCCTGTGGATGCCCAGGGCGAACTGTCCATGGCAATGGCGGCCTATGCGGGCGAGCTGATGCAAGGGATGTCGCCTGCGCCCGTACCTAACCCCTCCCAATCGGCCAACGTTCACTGAAGGAGCAACAACAAATGAGCCAACAAATTATTTCCCAAACCATTCCAGACGGATATTGGGAAAACGCCAAGGGCAATCTGGTGCCCGAATCCAAGGTCAAGCCCATCGACAAGCTGCGCGACCAGCTCGTGAAAGACCTGTGCGAGCGCGCCGAGGTCAGGAGCAAGGAACTGAGCAAGTTCAAACTGGAAACTCTGGGTGATGTGCACGCCTTCATTGAAGCAAGTGTGGAGCAGTACGGAGTAAAGAGTCGCGGCAAAAAAGGCAACGTCACGCTGATGTCATTTGACGGCAAGCTGAAGGTATTGCTTCAGATGCAGGACCACATCATCTTTGGTGAGCAATTGCAGGCCGCCAAGATTCTGATCGACAAATGCTTGACCTCTTGG
Source organism: Comamonas sp. E6 (assembly GCF_001010305.1). Classification (NCBI taxonomy): domain Bacteria; kingdom Pseudomonadati; phylum Pseudomonadota; class Betaproteobacteria; order Burkholderiales; family Comamonadaceae; genus Comamonas; species Comamonas sp. E6. The sequence continues at coordinate 35,414 of NZ_BBXH01000013.1, read as the reverse complement.
TCCGCTGGCTCCAATGACAACATCAAGGTGCTGATCACCGATGCATTCCAAGTCGACAAGGAAGGCCTGATCAACACAGGCCGCGTACTGGGCCTGCTGCGTCTGGATATTCAGGACGAGGACTGGAAGATGGCCATGAAGGCCATTGCAGACAGCCGCCAAGTCGGTGATACCAAGCCCTATCTCCGTTTCTACAAACGCGCTGAAGTCAGTGCCGAATGGAAGCCTATCAGCTTGGATCTGGCGGTCTTATGACTTATCCCGCAAATCCCAACGACCAGGGCGCATCCGCTCGCACTCTGCCCAAAAAGCCCCAAGACCAACAGATTGAAAGCACTGTCATGCAACAGCCCCCCATCGTTCACGCATTGCCCGGCGCGATGCCGACCCATCGTTGCAAATCGTGTGGCGGCCTGTGGCGCTTCTGGTTCGCGCAAGAGACTGGCGCACGGTCTGATTCATGGAATCTACGCTCTCTCTCATGCTGCTTGGATTGTGACGGGGATGCATCAATTGAGCATATGGAGCCGCTCGATTGGAATCACCTTGCGCAGCTGGACCTTGCATACGGGCCTGACGTTTCGGTCGTGGCACGCAAGGATGCGAGCAACTTCTACAAGATCGTCGCCGTGCTGGGCCTGGAAGATGATGAAAAAACGGACATCGTCGAAACCATCAAGCTGCTACTGGAAAACGAAGGCAGCATGCTGGAGTTGGCCAATCGCACTCTCGAATGGCATGAGGCTCGCCTTACCCAGTTGCGCGATATTCAAGAGCAAATTGAGGAAGGCACCTCAGTACAGGTCGGTTCCGATAGCTCCGCTGAGAAGCAAATCAAGCTGTCGGCACGGGAGGCGTCGGTCTTCAAGCTCGGTATGCAAGCTGGATTGGCTTGCTTTGAAACGCCCCCGTTCACGCTGGGCAGAAAAGGCGATGCCGACGACGAGGGGGATGAGGAATGATCAAGAACGCCATCGCCTACCGCATTGCTCCAACATGGGTGCCTGACCTGCAGGCCCTGGAGGCTGCTCTGCAAAAGACTCTCTTTGTCGAGTGTGGCGCAACCCAGGAGCGCTCGGTCGGCTGGGTGCCACCTCGCGGTGATCAGCATGGCCTGCTGGCCGAGTCCGTAGCTGGCCAGTGGATGCTCCGCTTCATGACCGAGGAAAAGCTGCTGCCTGCCAGCGTGCTCAACCGCAAGGTCAACGAAAAGGCAGACGCCATCGAGAAAGCCGAAGGCCGCAAGCCAGGCAAGAAGGAGAAAAAGGAGCTCAAGGACGAGGCCAAGTTGGATCTGCTACCCATGGCATTCACCAAACAGGGCGCGATGTGGGTCTGGATCGACCCCCAGGCCCGCTTGCTGTTGCTCGATACCAGCGCCCAAGGCCGTGCCGATGAAATCGTGTCGCTCCTGGTTGAGGGCCTGCCAGGCTTTTCGCTGGCCTTGGTGGACACGCAGACCAGCCCACAGGCGGCCATGGCCCACTGGCTGGTCACGCAGGAACCACCTACGGGCTTTTCGATTGACCGCCAGTGCGAGCTGGTCGCTGCTGACGAGTCCAAGGCCGTGGTGCGCTATGCACGCCATCCCCTGGATATCGACGAGGTACGCAAGCACATCGAGCACGGTAAGCTGCCGACCAAGTTGGCCATGACCTGGGATGACCGCGTGAGCTTTGTGCTCACCGACAACCTGCAGCTGCATGGCATCACGCTGCTGGATGCTGTGATGGATGGACAGTCCCAGGACGACGGCGGCTTCGACACCGATGTGGCGATCACCACGGGCGAGCTGTCGCGCATGATCCCGGATCTGATCGAAGCCCTGGGCGGCGAGGGCCGAATCGGTCTGGGTAATCTGCCAGCGTCGTTACAGGCCACAGTGACCGGTCCGAGCAGTGTTGCCACCGATGAATCCGACAGTTCGGCACCTTGGGAGGCTGCATAGTGTCCTTCAATGCGTCAATGAACGATTTGGACAGGGCTGCAAGCGCAGCTTGTGGTGTGGTCGGTACCAGCGCTAGTCCCAAGGGTTCCGAGCGCTCCTACGGCCCGGATTCCATGCCTGCCGATTTGCTGGAATTTGTGCGCGGGCAATCCGTTCGCCAAGCTGCTGATGCACTGCGCCTTTCGTTGGGCACCGTCCACCGCTTGGTGCAGGGCTATTGGCCCCAAGACCCTCGCAAGATCATCGAAGCATGGACGGCGCACAAGGGGCGCTCGGGTCGCATTGCATCGTCCTGGTTCCTGCGCCGTGTACGGGCGGGCGGCATGGTCAGCCACTCCGGTCAGCAATGGACGGCGCCAGGGATGGCCACCCGCTGCGGCGAGCTGCTGGCGGTGGCCAGGGGTGATGATGGCAGTTTGATTGCCCAGACGCTGGAGCTGCCTGCCAAGCGTTTGCAGCTTTCGCAAGTGGTGGGAGGTGTCATATGACCGCCACTTACACCGCTGCCATTCACACGATCAAGTCAAAGTTGAAGCTCAGCGATGAGGACTACCGTGCACTGCTCATGGATCTCACGGGCAAAAGCAGCAGCAAGGAAATGTCCCAAGTTGAGCAACGCAAGGTGCGCAACCATCTGCAGAGCCTGGCCGAACGCATGGGCGTGGCCCAGCCCACGCGCCGCCGTCCGCTCAGCCAGACAGAGTTCGACCAGGTCAAAAAGCAGACCAGCCCCAAAGAGCGCAAGCTCTGGGCCTTGTGGCACCAGCTGGGCCGCGACGGCCTGGTGCAGAACACCAGCGCCCAGGCACTCAATGCCTGGGTGCAGCGCCAGGTGGGCGTCACCGCCTTGCGCTTTTGTACCTCGGCACAGCTGGACACCCTGATTGAAGCTGCCAAGGCCTGGCAGGAAAGGAGCTGAAATGGCACGCAAGTTTCTGACTGCAGCTGAAGCCGATGTGCTTACCGCGATCCTTCCGCCCGGAATGACCCGTGAAATGAAAGATGTTGCCTACTGCCTGTTTGAAGCCCTGGCCCTGATGGACGGTCGCGCCGGCCAGGCCAAGCCAGACCAGGCCTGGGCGCAGAAGCTGCAGGCCGTTGCCAATATGTCGGTGGTTCAGCTGCAGCACTTGGCCCACGAAAAAGGTGGCCGTACCATCTACCTGTCGCGCGGCCTGGCAATGCAGCTCAGCGCCCGAGACCGGGAGATGTGCGCAAAATTCCGAGGCAACTACGACGAACTGGCTGATGAGTACGATCTCACTCCAATGCGTGTTCGCCAGATCGTGGACACCTACCAACGAGAGATGTTTTTAAGCCGTCAGCAGCAACTGCCCGGTTTGGACTGAACCCAAGGGCGGCGCGCAACGCGCCAGCCCATCGCCCGGTGCAATGCCTGGTGAAATTTAGTAAAGCGCTTTACTTATAGCGAAAGCCCCGTCCGCAAGACCATGCGGGACATGGGCAACAAAACCACCCCCTCGCAATTTCCTGATGGCCTGGAGATCTTCCAAGCCGGGGCCCGCACGGCCACCAACGGCCAGGTCTATGTGATCACCGAGGCCGATGTCGCGGCCACGGCCGCTGCCTACGACCCCGCCGTCCACGAAGCGCCCCTGGTCATTGGCCATCCCGCAGACGACCGCCCCGCCTGGGGTTGGGTCACCAAGCTGTCGGCCGAAGGCGGGACGCTCAAGTCCAGCCACCAGCAGATAGACCCCTCATTCGCCGAGTACTACGGCGCCGGCCGCGTCAAAAAGCGCAGCGCCGCCTTCTACCACCCCGAAGACCCAGCCAATCCGAAGCCTGGCGTCTATTACCTGCGTCACGTCGGCTTCCTGGGTGCCGAGCCTCCAGCCGTCAAAGGCCTGCGTGATCCCAAGTTCGCCGAAGGCGGAAACGACACCGACTTCGGACTCATCTTTTTTTCTGAGCAACCCACCCCCAACCAGGAGCACCCATCCATGACCGATGCCGAACGAATCGAAGCCGAGCGCAAAGCCAAGGAAGAAGCCGAGCGCAAGGCTGCCGAGGAAGCCCAAAAGACCGCCACGGCTGTCGCCGAACGCGACCAGGCACGCGCCCAGCTGGCTCAGTTTTCCGAGCAGCAGAAGCGTGACCGCCACACCGCCAACGTCTCGTTCGCGGAAAGCCAAGTCAAGGCCGGCCGCTTGATGCCCAAGGACAAAGACATGGCTGTCGCCACGTTGGACCGCCTGGCCGAGGTCGAGCCGGTGGAGTTTTCCGAAGGCGACACCAAACGCAAGGTCAGCCCCTCCGCCTGGCTGCAGGAGCTGATCGCCGGCAGCAAGCCATCGGTCGATTTCAGCGAGCACGGCGGTGGCCAAGTACCCGAAGGCGAGCAAGGCAGCGCCAAGGGCAAGAGCGACGCCGAGATCGACAAGGCCGCCAAGGTCTACGCCAACAAGCACAACGTGAGCTACGCCGAGGCGGTGAGCAAGGTTGTGTCGTTCGAGGGCTGATTCCCCCAACTTCCCAGAAGGAAACCACAACATGATGACGCTCGACGAAATCCGTCTCAAAGCCAATCCGGTCCTCACCAACCTGCTGCTTGGCCGTGGCCAGGGCACTATGGTGGCAGACCGCCTGTTCCCCCGACTGCCGCAGTCGCTGAGCACGGTGACCATTGCCAAGATGGGCGATGCCGCTCGCCGCCGCTACAACCTGCGCCGCGCGCCTGGTACAGCGACCAAGCAGATCACCATCAACTTCGAGGGCAAGCTGTACACCGTCAAGCAGCACGCGGTAGAAGTCCCCATCCCACGCGAGCTGATCCGCGAATCCGACGAGGCCCGCAAGCTCAATCTCGCGCCCAACATCGGCATCTCCACCGTGGCAATGACCACGGCGCGCGATGTCCTGAACCTGGATTACGAGATCGAGGCGGCCGAGTTTGCCACCGACCCCAGCAGCTTTGCGCCCGGTCATTCCAAGGCCCTGGCTGGTGCTGAGAAGTGGTCGGCGACCACTGGCACGCCTGTGACAGACATCCTGGCGGCTTCCAACGTGATCCGCAAGAAGATTGGCCGTCGCCCCAACAAGCTGATGCTCTCGGCTGATGCAGAAACCGCTCTGATCTCCAATGCCGAGGTCAAGAGCTACCTGCCCTCCACGCAGATGGGCCCGGCGACTCTGGAGCAGCTCAAGACGATCCTGAAGGTCAAGGAGATCGTCGTGGGCGATGCCTCCTATACGGACGAAGACGACGAAGGTCATGACGTGTGGGGCAATGCAGCCGTTCTGGCTTACGCGCCCGACATCCCAGCCTCCGGCGAATTCAGCCTGGCAGAGCCCGCTTTCGGCTTTACCAACGTCATCGAAGGCCATCCCTTCAGCGAAACGCCCGTGTACCGCGAAACGCAAAAGAGCTGGATCTATGGCGGCACCTTCGAGCGCGCGCCCAACATCGCTTACCCCGATGCCGGCTTCCTGTTCCTGAACCCGAACTAAGGAGCCGCCACCATGACTTTGATCGCAAAGATCCTCATCGTGGCCAGCACCGTGGGTGCTGACGGCAAAACGGTGCGCAAAGAGTTCAAGCCCGGTGCAGAAGTGACGGGCCTGAGCGACCACGACGAGCGCGAGCTGCTGAAGATGAAGGCGCTGGCCGACACGGACCGTGAAGAAGCCAGCGACCAGTACGACGCCATGCGTGCTGAGCACGCGCAACGCGAATTCGAGCGCGAGCGCCAGGCTGTCCTGCAAAAGCGTGGGTCCACCGAGCCTTCAGTCGGACTCGTCACTGGCACAGACGGCACCGGCCAGGCCGCCTCCTTGATTGATGGAGCCGGTGGCAATGCTGCTGCTGGCGACGGTCAAGGTGATCAGGGCAGCAGCAATGCTGGCGATGGTCAGGGAGCCCAGGACAGCAGCAACGCTGGCGAGTCCGCAGCACCCGCGCCCGACACATCTACAGCTTCCGCTCCCACACCGGCACCCGCAGCTGCTCCCTCGGAGCAGCCCAAGGGTACGGGCAAGGGCGCCCCGAAGCGCAACTGACAACCACCCCGAGAGAGAAGCTGCCCCCGGTCCAGGTCATGAGCACCTGGCCGGGTTGGGCCAGTAGGAAACCCTTTCACATCGACCTGGAGCGAAACCATGGCATCTCAGAACAACCCCGGCCGCCAGTTTGACAAGCAGCACGCGGTCACCATTGTGGCCACGGCCATCATCGAGAAATACCGCTTTGTCGGCTACAACGGCCAGCACGCAACCAGCGCAGGCGGCGTGCATGACTCTCAGGGCACCAGCGAGTACGGCGCCGCTGTGGGCGGTGCCTTCTCGGCCATCACCAGCTATTCCGGCTTGGTGGAGATCGCGGCGGGCCAGACCATCGCCTTCGGTGATCCGGTCAAGCCTGCGGCCGACGGCAGCGGCAAGGCTGCGCTGGGCGACTCCGATGACAACTGCGGCCGCGCCCTGGGCGCCGGTACCGAAGGCCACATCATCGAAGTCCAGATCCAGCGCCACGTTCACCCTGCAACGCCTTGATCTGACGGCAGGCCAATCGCATGAGCTACGCCACCGTCGCCGACATGGTTGCCCGCTTTGGTGCCCTGGAGCTGATCCAGCTCACCGACATGGACAACATACCGCCCAGCACCATCCACGAAGCCCGTGTCGGGCTGAAGCTGGAAGACGCCTCGTCTTTCATCGACGGCTATGTGGGCCAGGTCTACCGCCTGCCGCTGCAGGGTTGCCGCAAGCCCCTGATTCCCGGCCAGCCCGTGGAATACGCCATGCCGCCCGTCCTGGTGCGAATGGCCTGCGATGTGGCGCGCTACTACCTGCACGACGACCTGGCCCCCGAAAACGAGGTGTACCGCCGCTACAAGGCGGTCATTGCCGAGCTGGATGCCATCGCCATGGGCAAGTCCATGTTGTCCTGCCCCTGGGGCGGATCGCCTGGCGCGCTGGTGGCGGCTGACGCCCAGCAAGGCACTGACGTGCATTTCGATTTCAGCCCACGCGCTGTGACAGACGACACCCTGCGGGGGTTCGGCTGATGCAAACGACCTGGAATTTTCTCGACGCGCAGACCGGCATCGTCGACCGCCTCAAGGCAAAGACGCAGCCGGCCGATGGCAGCGGCTGGGCCCGACTGGTGGGCACCCGCAAGGAGCTGGCGGCCGTAGCCGAGGAAATGCAGGTCACGCCTGCTGTCTATGTCGTTTACGACGGCTTTGCCGTCCTGCCTGGATCGGACGAGTACTCGCTGCAGCTGAGCCATCGCTGGCTGGTCGTCCTGGCCATCGGCAATGCGGCCAGCCAACGCGAGGCTGCTGCCCTCGACCAGGAAGCAGGCCCGCACCTGGGCGAACTCATCAAGGCCTTGCATGGCTACACGCCGCCGCAATGCAACAGCCCCCTGGCGATGTCCACACCGCCGAGGCCTTTCTATAGCCCGGCCAAGTTTGCCTATTACCCGCTGCTGTTCACCGTCAGCAGCATCCATTGCTAGTTTTTTTAGGAGAGAGAAATGGCTGAACGCAAATTCTGCTGCTTCAAGGGCCGGGGTGAAATCAGCCTGGTCGATTACCTGGCCCGTCTGGCACGCACTGCAGGCTTCATTCCTGTGGGCAATGCGCCCAGCTTTGTACTCAACGCGACCGAGACCACGGAAAACGTAAAGGACTTCACCACGCCTGGCGGTGGTACTGCTTGCGCGTTCCGTGAAATCGACGCCGTCAACGTCTCCCTGCAACTGCGCTGCCACTCCCCACGCAATTGGTCCATTGCTACTGGGGGCAGCGGTGAAGGCGCCGAGGTGGCAACAGCCGCCGTCGCCAGCGAGGAGCATGTGCTGTGGCCTGGCACTGTGGAGCCACTCGACCACCTGGCCGACGACACCGTGGCCATCGTGGTCAAGAGCGCAGACGGTCAAACGACCTATGACGTTGGCACCGACTACGAGATCACGCCGGCAGGCTCCATCAAGCTGGTCGAAGGCACCACCATACCCGCGCCGACAGTGGCGCAGGGCAAGGGCCAGCCCAACATCACGGTTAGCTACACACGACGAGAGCAGCGCCTGATTCAGCTGTACTCGCAGCCTCCCAAGCCCGTGGCGCTCCACTTCGATGGCTACAACGTGGCCGAAAGCCCCGTCCAGCCCATCCACTTTGACCTCTTCAAAGTGGTCTTTGGCCCGGCTGCATCCGTGAACATCATCAGCGACAACCTGGCCCAGCTCGAACTGACCGGCACTGTCGAGCGTGATGCCACGCGCCCGCTGGGCTCCTTGGCCAACCCCTTCAGCCAGTACGGCACGCTGAAGATCTGACGGGCGCGAGCGATGTATCTGGGTCAGTACGAACAGGAGCACAACCCGCATTACCTGGGTCGAGGCATGTTGTATGCCGGCCCGGCCATGCGAGACTGGGCCACAGGAATGCCACCAGGCCGTCGCCTGGGCAATGCCTCCGGCCTGGTCGTGACTCCCAACGTGCGCCGGCTTCGTACCAGCCCCTGGGACGGCCGTAGCAATGCCGTGATTGACGGCGTGTCTGTGTCTGTCCAGCTCTACGGCCATGGCGCGGCAAACCTGGCCATGGCCCTCAACGCTCAGCGCCTGGCTACGGCCAGCGCCCGCATTACGACGACCGTTGACGTCTCCGGTCTGCAGCTTCCGGCTGGCGCAATGCTTTGGACGCCCCATCAGGTCGACCAGCAGCAGGCCGTGCAGGCCGTGCCGTCATGGGTAGCCTGGACCGAGGGCACCGAGTGGCGCCGCGCCGATTGGGGCATCGAGCTGCTGCAGGGCATCGTTGCCCCCCAGGGCGCAACTGTGCGCATCACCAGCACCGCCGAAAACAGCGCCGAGCAGCTCGACGCCGGCAACGGCGGCGACCCCGAAATAGGCCTGGCCTACGCCGGCATCAACAAGGCAGACGGCAAGCCCATGCGCCTGCAGTGCTACCGCTGCCGTCCGCTGCTCGATGGCGGCCTGACGCTGCTGGACCAAGCGGCCAGCAGCATCAGGCTGACCCTCCAGCTGCGTCCCGTACACCGCACCGACCGTCCCGCCGCCTGGTATGACTTGGCTCGGGCGGCCTACAAGACTATTTGATTAGAGAGATACAGCATGTCCAAGACACAGCTGGCCCGCGGGATTTGGGCGAGTTTCGCCCCGACAGAAGATCCGTTTGCTGTTCAGAATGGCATGGAGGCCAACCTGCGCCTCATCGACGACCACCTGGCGCTCTACACTCTGGCCGGCCCGGTGCCGCCTACGACCGCGCTGCCGACGGATGCGCGGCTAGGGGCCGGCCAGATCTATGACGATGGCGCCTATGCTGTTCTAAATGCTGGTGCCTGGCAGACCTACCCGGCCCGCATGGGCCTGCGCGCCTTCGAGCTGCTGAGCAATATCGAATATGTCAATATCGGTACGGGCTGGCAGGTCATTGCACAGAAGACTGAGAAGTTCTACCTGACTAGAGCCCTCATGCAGGCCGACACTGGCCAGCTCGTGGGCACCCAGGGCGTTGTCACCAATGACCCTGGCCATACGCTCGAAGCTCCGATCAACGGTGGCTATACCTGGACTGGGCTGGCATGGGTGCGCAATGGGTTTCAACCAGTAAATCAATTCGATTTTGATCGACTGGATGCATTGCATGTAAACGCAAAAAAATCATATCCATTACAGGCGCGCGTTAGAGATGGCGTCACGTCGATTGTGCATTACGCGTGGAGTGCTTTGCTGCTTGACGTTGTTGTGCGCAATGCACGGCCAGGCAAGCTCTATCAAGTCTCTTATTACCAAAACGGCGCCGTGATCGGCGTTCCTGGCTGGGGCTGGGTTATCCGCGAGTTTGACGAGGTCACATTTGCAACGGCGAGCGGTGCGGGCAGGATTATCGTTAACTACAACGACAAAGCGAGCGCAAAAATTGATCGCGACGGCGGGATACAAGTTATCCGCTTGATGAGCACCGATGGGGTCGAAATTGATTTGACGGTTGACCCGGCCGGCTTGCTGCCAGAGGGATCGCCGATCAATAGCAATAGCGGCACAGGGCTTGCGGGGTGGTCTTGGGTTGTGCACCCAAACCGTTACGTGCTTGCCGAGCCTGCCATGCATCAAGCACGTCGTAACGATGTGCGCAGTGAGAAAAACGATTTTCTGACGAAGGCGCTGGTGCGCGTGGAGGTTTTCGGCGCGCGGCCCGGGAAGGTGTACGGCATCCGGCATTTCAAAAATGGTACGACCGCGCTTGTGGGGCCTCAAGACGGCTGGATCATCGAAGAGCAGGACGCCGCGACATATGAGGCGAATGCGACTGCCCTTACTGTCGTCAATTTCACAGATCCTGCGCCAGATATTGTGCGCGCCGGCGTGCAGACGATTACTGTGGTTAGCCAAGTCGTGGCAGGTCTGCAGTTTGTAATCACGATTGACACTGCGCAGCTGCCGGCATTCGGCACATTCGTCGCCATGAATGGTGTCGCGAATCCGGGCTACAGCTGGGTCATCAACCCGGCTCGGTATGTCGTGTGGCCCGATGCGGTGGGCGCAAGGATGTCGTGGCGCACTACTGCGGCAAGGATTATCTTGGTGACGTGGCAAAGCGCTGACCGCTGGTATCGCATCGAGATTGGCCCCAATGGGAAGAACAACCTGCCGAACATTCGCCAGCTCTGGACGGCCTCGCGCACCGGGCGCGCGGCAGGCGCTTGGACGCTGCTGTGGTCTGGTTCCACAGACTGGCTTCCACCTCTGCGCTGCTGGGCTGTGAACGGTGGTGTGGAGCTTCCTGCGGGGCGCATTTTTACCGGCGGAAATCACGGCTCTGACGGCGGCAGTGGCGGTGATATGACCGCTGCGAATGTGATGTGGGATTGCGTTATCGACGGAGCACCTGTGAAGTGGGAAGATGCAGCCGGCAATGCGGAGCGCATCACGCTGCGCATCGTCAACGATGTGCGAGCCGCAAACACGATTGCGACAACACCACCACGCTATGTGTTACGCGAGCATTTTGTGGTCTCCATCGCTGCCGCCGGCCTGGGCTTGACTGGGGAGCGTGTTGCGCTTGAGGGCATCAACGTGCTCACCGATTACGGCGTACAAGCCACAACCAACGGTTTCCAGCAAAGCATGCTCTTCGTTGGCGGCGAAGATCAGTCCTGGGTGGCCTACACAGCTGGCAAATCGTCTGGCGCAAAAGTGGTATCCCCCGATGCATGGGCCTGCATTCTGAAATCTGAAAATGGCGAGCTGGCGCTCTGGCAGGACCGTGGCTACAAAGATTCGGATGGCAAATTTGTAAACGGTGACTGGCCCATCATGAAGGAAAGCGGCAGCAAGATCTACGGCGGAATTGTCGGCCGCGCAGATCTGAATCAGCTGCCACTGCCCGCAACTTTTGCAGCGGGCGAGCGCTGGGCATGGCGCGGCGGCTGGTCAATTCAAGCGCCGGGCCTTGCGCCTGCCGGGATGGATGCTGTCATGCAGCTGCAGAGACCGGGCGGCGGTGCGGCGCTGATGACCGATGCAAAAAAATGGTCGATTTTTTAACGGGTACCTCACGAAAGTGCAAGTTCTAAATTATGAGCAAGCTGTTTCATACACCAGCCGTGAAAACCATCTCTGGCCACGATTTCCAAGTCAGCCAGGTGCCTTTTGAGGTCTTCACTGAGGCTTTCGAGTTCGGCGACTGGTTGATCGGCATGCAAGGCGGCCAGTTCGATCTGGCCAGCCTCAAGGCGCTGCAAGGCGAATCGACCTTGCGCCTGGCGCTGGAAAAGTTGCTGGCAGCGTGCCTGGCGCCAGTGCAGGATGGCCAGGCCAAGCCCATGTCGGTGGCAGACGTGCGTGCGATGCCCATAGCCATGGTGCTCGAAGCGGTCTATGTGGTTCTGGAGGAAAACCTTAGTTTTTTTACCCAGCGCCTGCAGGCGATCAAGGTGATCCAGGCGAAACTGATGTCGATTGGTTCGCCGTTGCTCAGCAGCTCATCGCCGCAGGCCACGACCGACAGCAGCTTCGGCGCTACAGCATCGACGAGCTGAAAGGCTATCTGCAGGCCATCGGCGACCAGGCCGAACGTCATGCACAACACCAGGCGGCCCACACGGCCGTCGCACTCGCAGGGGGCTCAATCTGAGCCCCTTTTTTCATGGGCAAACTCTAAAGCGTTTTACTTATTGCTGATGGCCGAGGCGGGAGACCATGCGGTCCATGGCAAACAACCTCGAAATCGGACTACGGGTCCAGGCCGCGCTGGACGAAGCACGCAAAGAAGTCCGCGCGTTCACTGCCGAAGTCCAAGAGCTGGGCGCAGCCGGCAAAAAAGCTTCGTCAGAAATGTCGACCGTGCCGGCGCCTGCGTCTGGCTCGGCTCCATCGACTCCCAGCTCCGACCAGGCCGCTACAGCCAGGCAGGCGACCACCGCCACTCAAGAGCAAGCCACAGCCACGGCCGCGCTGTCAGCAGCCCAGAAGGAACAGGCCGAAACCTCTGACCGTGCAACCAAGTCCGAGCAGGAGCTGACCAAGCAGCGGGAATCCCAGGGGCAGCAAAGCAGGAAGAACGAGGAGCAGCAACAGCGACAGGCTAAAGGCTCCGACGAAGCCGCCAAGGCAACCGACCGTGAAAAGCTGGCCATTGACCGCCTGATTGCCAGCCTGGACCCCGCAGCCACTGAGGCCTTCCGCCTGGCACAAGCTCAGAACGAACTGAATACCGCCCTGGCCCGTGGCCTCATCACACAGGACCAGCACACGCGCCTCATGGGCCTGGCTCAGCAGCGCTTTGCCGGCCTTGGTGTTTCTGCAGGGCAAACAGCAGCGGCAATGCGCATGCTGCCTGCGCAGATCACCGACATCACCACCAGCATCGCCAGCGGCATGCCTATCTGGCTTGTGGCTATCCAACAGGGCGGACAAATCAAAGACTCTTTTGGAGGTGTCGGGCCCGCTTTCAATGCCATCACCTCTGCAATCACGCCAGCGAGGGCTGCCGTCGGTGGCCTGGCGCTGGGTGTGGGTGCCTTGGCTCTGCTGTTCCTTGAAGCTGAGAAAAAGGCCTATGCCTTCAATGTGGCGGTGCAGACTACTGGCAACGCGGCTGGCGCGACCCAGGGCCGTATCGAAGCCCTGGCAGAGGCCGCCAACAAGGTCAGCGGCATCAGCAGAAGCGCGGCCGAGTCCGCGGCTGTGGCCATGGTGCAGTCCGGCCGCCTCGGCATCGACGTTATCGGCAATCTGACCAAGGCCATCAACGGTTATGCGGCCGGCACCGGCCAGTCCACCGATGCGGCGGCCAGCTCCCTGGCCAAGCTGTTTGCGGAGCCTGCCAAGGCCGCCAAGCAGCTGGATGATCAGTTCAACTTTCTCTCGGCAACGCAGCGCCGGCACATTGCCGACCTGGTCGAGCAAGGCCGGGTCGAGGAAGCCCAGCTCGAACTGAGCCGACAGGCCGCTGACCACTTCGGCCGCGTTGTGCCAGAAAACCTCGGCGTGTTGATGCGATCCTTGAATACAGCGGCAGAGGTCGCCCGTAGGTTCTGGGATGCAATTCTCAATATCGACAAGAAGCAGACCCTTCAGGACGAGATCAACGCTCAGGAGAAACTTGTCACGCAGATGGCCGCCGATCTGACCAGGCGCGGAACCAATCTGGCTGGTAATCAGCAGATGCCTCAACGCCTGATCGACGAGACGGCAAAGCTGAGCAAGCTCTACAAAGACAGAGATGCCGAAGAGAAGAAGGCCGACGATGAGGCCGCTGGCAAGCGCAAGGAGCGCCGCACCAAAGCCGTCCAAGACGAATATGCGGCGGCGATGAAAGCGACTGAAACTGAAGAAAAGCGCCTGGCCGATAACAAGGAGAAATGGCGGGGATGGCGCGATGAAGGGGCAATCACTCAGGCTGAACTGGACGCACTGATCAAGCAAGCCGATGAGAAAGCCAAGAAAAATCCGCGCACTCCCAAGGGAAACACCCCGGAACAAGAGGCCATCCAGCAGATCCGCTCGAATTTGCGCGCTCTGCAAGCATCAATCAAGAGCAGCGATGCCTTCCTGGTCAACCAGTTGGAAGAAGGCCGTGTCAGCATCGATGAGGCCTACAAGAAGCGCCTGGCCGGCATCAATCAGGATATTGACGCGCAGCGCGAAGCCTTGGAGCAGGAGCTAAACGCCAAGGGCACGACCAGGGCCCGTGCCGTCGAGCTGCGCGCCTCGCTCAAGGTTCTGGACCAGTCCAAGGAAGATGCGACGCGTGAGCTGGACAAATGGCGGCGCGCTGAAGATTTGAAGCTGGCCAACATCGTGGTGCGGCTGCGGGTGGACACAGCAGCCCTGACCGGCCAGTTTGACCGGGAAGCCATCCGCAAGCAGCTGGAGCAGCAGTATGCGGAGGACTTGCGCGCGGCTGGACGCCAAGAAGACCCTGCAAAGGCAGAAAAGTCCCGTCAACAGATCCAGCTCCTGATCGATGCGGGAGCAGCCCAAGCCGAGTTCAACAACAAGCTGGCCGAGGCGCAGCGCCTTCAGAGCCAGCTCGGTGTCATCGAGCAGGCAGTGCAGACGCAGGCCGCCCAGGGAACGATCAGCCAGATCGAGGCCGAGGCCCGCATCAGGCAGGCCCGCGCGGCCCAGGTGCCGGTGCTGCAATCCATCGTCCAGGAGTTGGAGCGGGTTCGCAATAGCCTGCCACTTGAAGCTCAGGTTGCCATCGACAACATGAGCACCAGCATCGGCCAGCTCAAGAATGAGGTGGCAAGTGCCACGCCTGTGATCGTCAACCTCGGCACACGCTTGCGCAACACCGTCATCGATGGCGTGGCAGATGCGGCAGGCCAGGCCGTGACGAACTTCAAGAGTCTCAGCGAGGTCGCCAGCGCGACCCTGCGCCAGATTGCTGGTGACATCCTGCGCAGCGACATCAAGCGGTTGTTGACCAACCTGTTTACGCCTGAAGTGAGTGGCGGCGGAACCGTCATCGGCGGTATTTTTGGAAGCATCGGCAAGATTTTTGGGTTCGCTGAGGGCGGATCTCCTTCGACTGGCGGCGGCCGCATTGTGGGACCTGGCACGGGCACCAGCGACAGCATCGCCGCATTGGTCGACGGCAAACGGCCCATTGCCGTGAGCAATAACGAGTTCATCCAGCCAGAGAAGGCTGTGAATCACTACGGTCTGCCGTTCATGGAGGCCGTGCGCACTCTGCGCCTGCCAAAGCCTCGCTTCGCTCTGGGCGGTCTGATATCCGCCAGCCAGCGCGTGAGCTTCGCCACAGGGGGGTCTGTATCGTCCGCGGGCGGCGCCATGACTGGCCAGACTCAGCCTGTGGAGGTCCGCTTCAACAACCAGGGCACTCCCAAACAGCAAGTCGGACAGCCGATAACCAAACAGGAATTGGGCCGCCTGGTCGTCGAAATCATGATCGCAGATGCAAGCAATGGCGGGAAAGCCTCAAGCGCAATCAACGCGGCAGGGAGGCGCAACTGATGGCATACACCCGATTCCCCGATTACGCCCAGCTCGTCTTCGAGACTGATTACATCCTGCGCCCCGTGGGAGGTGTGGAGCGCACAGAGATGGAGGATGGCTTTATCGAGCAGGCTCCTGCGCAGTCCCTGGCCCGCTATGAGCTGCCGCTGACATACCGGCTGGATAGCCTGGCGCGCAAGCAGCTGTTCGAGGCCTGGCGCAAGACCGACCTGGCCCTGGGCGCCAGGTTCTTCGCCTGGCCAGATATCGAAGACCCCAGCGGCGCCACTCTGCGCCGGGCCCGGATCGTGGGTGGTGCGGTCGATTACAAGGCGATCACCGACCGCCTGGATGAGTTCATGGTCTCTTTCACCCTGGAGTACTGGGCATGAGCACGCGCAAGTCTTCTCGATATCGCCGCGCCGCCCAGCAGCTGGCACCGGCCGAGCGCCCCCTGGTGCTGCTGGAGCTGGCCCATGCGCTGCTGCCCGAGCCCATGCGTTTCGTCAATGACAACCAGGACGTGGTCTCTCGCACTCATCTATACGTGGCCACGACTTTCGAGTTCACCTGGCCAGATGACCAGGAGGGCCGCACGCCGGCAGCAGCACTGAGCATCGGCAACGTGTCTGGCGGTGTGGGCGTCTTCTTCGAGCGCACCCACGGTGGCCGTGGTGCCGTCATCACGGCTCTGCAGATCATGCGCAGTGCCCCTGATTTCATCGAAGACGAGCTGACGCTGGATCTACGAAACGTCGAAGTCACGACCAAGGCAGTGACCGGCCAGCTCGGCTACGACGACATTCTCAACAAAGCGGCCGTGGCGTACACCTACCGGCCGGAAACCGCTCCGGGGCTTTTCTGATGCACTGGTCTGACTCTTATATAGACATCCCACACGATGTGCTGGACTGCGCGCAACTCGTCGAACGTGCTTTGCATGAGCAGTTCGGCCGCATAGACATCCACTTCCCGAGGCGCCAGGCAGACGACCTGGCCCACCGCTCGGCCTTGATCACGGCCAACCAGGCTGATTTCGCCAAGCGGATCGAGGAGCCCGTCGATGGATGTGGCGTGCTGATGCTGGCACGCGGCCGCCAGGCCCACATCGGGCTGTATTGCTTGATTCAGGGCGTGCCCTATGTGCTGCACAGCGATGCGCTGTTCGGGTCGAGCATGCGCCAGCCCCTGGCACGCTTGCCTCGGTGCTACCGTGTGGAGGGCTTTTACCAATGGCTCTGATGCCCACACTCTCAGTCATCTGGTGTCCAAACCCGTTGCGCCCAGCCAGTGACCGGAAGGTACTGCCCATTGCCCTGGCCGGTACCGAAACTCTGCAGGGCATCATCCAGCGTCTGGGCCTGGCTGAAACACCCCTAGCCGTCATGTTCAATGGCCTGCCCGTGGCGGCCGAGGATTGGGCTGCGACGCCCGTGACCGTATCTGACCTGATCGTCCTCCACCAGGTAGCCAAGGGTATCGTTGAGGGCAGCACAGTCGCAGCCAAGCTGGTTATGTATGGCGAGATTGGCTGGACTGCTGCCTTCGCTCTGGGAACTGTGGCCGCGTTTGCTGCCAATGCCGTGATCGCCTTCGCCATATCCGCCTTGGCCGGCAGCTTGTCCGCCCGGAGCGCTGCCTCTGCCCAGGGCGATGATGCGCCCACGGCGTACAGCATTGAGGGCGGCTCCAACTCGGCCCGCAACTATGAACCGCTGCAACTGGTACTGGGCGAACACCGTGTATTCCCAGACTACGCTGGCCGTCCGTTTGGCGAATTCGTCCCGGACCCTAGCACGGCCACCGAGGTGATCAACAACACCCCGGTCTATGAAACCCGTACCCATCCGCCATTCGGCTTCGAGGGCACAGCAGTCATTGCCCCATGGGTGCTCATTCGCACAGATGTCTGGGAAAGCGGAACGATTGAGTACTACGGAGACCAAGCCAGCCGCACCTATACCAGCAGCAGCGGCGGAGCGGTCACCCAGCCGCATACCTTTGTAATTAGTCACCAAGGGCTGTTCGACTCGGTGACGACCTATGAGGACTACCTGGTGCAGATCACCCCACCAGAAAGTGGTGGAGGAGACTGATATGGCTTGGAATCCTTTGGGCACGCCGCTGCCAGTCCTGGTGCGCTATGGCTACACCATCATCTACAACACGGAGCGTGTCACGAGTGTCTTCAATTATGGGTTTGGCGACCTGGCCATCAGCGACGAACGCATCGGTGCCAACGCTGTCAGCCAGTACAACGCCATCGAGCTGCACAGCAGTGCAACTCCGCCTGGCCAGGCCGACCGCACAGTGCTGCGTGGTTACGCAAGCGCTGGCTGGCCGACGGATATCTACCCTGGCAACGTGCAGACCGTCGATGGCGGCGCCCTGGAACAGCGGGCAAATGTCGAGAATGACGGCTGGATAGAACGCCGAGGCTCTGTCGCTGGCAGATTCATACAGATGGATATTTCGGGTCGTCTGCTGCGGCAAGCAAGCGGCGGCTTCGAGAATCTGACCTGCCAGGTGGTGGCTGAGTATCAACTGCCAGGATCGGGCGCCTGGCAACCGATGCCGTTTTCTCCCATGACTCTCAGCAATGGCAGCACTCGGCCGCTGCGTGAGACGTTTTCGGCCATGCTCCCCCAGGCTGCTGCCAAGTTCCGCGTGCGACGTGTCACCCCTGAGTACACCGATGCCAACAATGTGGCCGAGATCGAATGGACACGCCTCAAGATCTTCCGCGATACCGATGCTCTGTACCCAGCGCAGTTGCGTCGGGGAATGATGGTCAAGGCGACTGGGCAGCTCAATGGCCGAATCGACCGCTACTCGGCCCTGCTGCGCCATAAATGCTGGGTCTGGAATTCGTCGGCTCCCTGGGATGGCTCCATGCCGGCAGTCGGTGCCGGTGCCTGGCAGTGGACATTCAGCACGAATCCTGCCTGGCTGTTCCTCTACTTCTCGCGCGGCGGGTTCCTCAACCCCACCGCTGCACCGGCCCACCTGGGCCAGGCTGGCTGGTTGGATGAGCCGTCAGCTAGCAATGGTGAACGCCTCTTCGGCGCCGGCCTGCCCAATGCCCGCATCGACTACGGCACGTTGATTGCCTGGGGGCAGTACTGCGCCGCAGCCCAACTGACCTGCCGCATGCTCCTGAGCGGCGCGCGCAGCGCTGGCACTGTGCTCGATGACATCGCTGCAGCCGGCCGGGCCCGGAAAACCTGGGCGCCAGGCAAGCTTTCCGTCTGGTGGGAGGCTGCTGGCCAGCCCTGGATTGCCGCTTTCGGTGCGAGCAACATCATCGCGGGCACGTTCAAGATCGCCTACATCACCGACGACACGGTCGACGAGTTTGGACTCTCATACAGCCAGGCCGATAACGATTACGAGGCTGACACGGTCTATGCCAAGGTGCCTGGTGTCACCCTCCCGGTGAATCAACAGGTCAACCAGGCCACATACAGCATGCCCAAGGCCCAGGCCCAGCGCCTGGTCAATCTTTTGGCTGCCTCTAAGCACTACCACCGCCGCACGATCACCTGGGAGAGTTCCCTCATGGGGCTGACCGTGGCCACAGGCGACATCATCCAGCTCGGCCACGACCTGACCCGCTGGGCTTTCAGCGGCCGCCTGGTCGGCCTGGGCCTGACCGGCACCCGCGTGGCTTGGGTGGATTTGTCGGCCGAGGTGGAGCTGCCAGACGGCAATGACTTCTATCTGATGGTCACACCGCCAGGCGGTGACCCTTTCAGCGTGCGCTGCGCCAAGCCTGTCGGCCGCACGCGCCGGCTTACCCTGGTGGGCAACTGGCCCGCTTCGGCCGCGCCAGGCTGGCTAGACGCCGGCACGCCGAATCCACAGGCTTCTGAAGCGTGGGAGGACACAGCCCCTGAGGACTGGACATTCCTGGGCGGTCCGCAGCAGACGCCCGGTAAACGCGTGCGCATCATCAGCATGGAGCCCAGCAGCTCCAGGCGCGTGCGCATAAAGGTCCGTGATGAATATGAACAGTACTACCCGCTGGAGTGGGGCCTGGGTGTGGTGCCCGAGGTGGCCAGCGGCGAGCGCCGCGTGGCCAGGGCCTTCAATCTGTCGGCCGCACCGCTGCCCGATGGTGGGACGCGCCTGGCCTGGGATCTGGAAGCAGCTCATGGCGCCGATCTGCGAGTCTCTGTGAACGGCGGGCCCAGCCAGCAAGTCCCCGTCGCTGGCCACATCACCGTCCTCGGCCGTGAACTGCTCCTGCCGCCGTATCCGGCCGGAACGCAGCTGGCAGTGTCACTCCTGCCTGTAACTGCAGGTGCACCTATTTCCATTGAGGGTGACACTTTGGAAGTCCGGCTGTGATCTCCTCTCCAAACACGTCTTGAGTCTGGATTTCGTACCGCGCAATTCCTTTTAGCTCTGCAAAAGTACACTTCAGAGCGTTTATCTCATCGCTGCGGCTTCAAATATCGCGCCGCGCTTCATCAGGCGCACATTCATGCAGGAGGTGATGATAGAAAAAATAATAGCTGCCTGCGCTTGATTTAAAAGCGTTTCAGGCAGCTATGAATTTATCTTCGATGACAGTCAAGCGATGCCAGCTATTGTTTTTGCGCAGTGCTGGTGCGATGCATCGTGTTCCGGCGCCGGCATGCGGCGCAGGTAGCTGGCAATAGCTGGTCAGAAAAAGCGGGGCAGAAAAGCGGCTCGGATAGCTCGCTCAAAAAGGCTTGTCGCCGATGATGGCAGCGCGCTCCATCTTGCGCGCGGCGGGCCAGTAATCCTGCACGGCGTAATGCTGGGTGCAGCGGTTGTCCCACATGGCGACGCTGCCGGGCTTCCAGCGAAAGCGCACCTGGTACTCGGGGATGGCCGCCTGACTGATCAGATAGTTCAGCAGCATGCTGGCACCGGGCGTCTTGTCCTGGCCATAGCGCACGTTCTCGGGCGTGTGGTAGTTGGCAAAGTGGGTGGTGAAGCTGCAGACGTAGAGAATTTTCTCGCCGGTTTCGGGGTGGGTGCGCACGACGGGATGTTCGACCGGGGGATGCTGGCGGCCCAGCTCCAGACGCTTTTCTTCGGGCATGACGGCGCCGAAGCCGTGCTCGATGCTGGACTTGGCCTTGAGGCCGTCAATCTTTTTCTTGATGTCCTCGGGCAGATTGCGGTAGGCCTCGGCCATATTGACCCAGATGGTGTCGCCACCGACGGCAGGGCCTTCGATGCAGCGCAGCACGCAGCCCATGGTCGGGTTCTCGCGCCACTGACCGTCGGTGTGATAGGTGTTCTCGTAGTTTTCGCGCTTTTCGCTGCGGTAGATCTGCACCAGACCGGGGTGGTCGGGGTCGCTGCCGGCCACGGGGTGATCCTCCAGATCGCCGAAGTGGCGGGCAAAGCCCACGTGCTCGGCACGCGTGATGTCCTGGTCGCGGAAGAACAGCACTTTGTGCTGGAGCAGCAGGGCGCGAATTTCCTCGGCCAGGCCCTTGTCGCGGGACGCATCGCCGAGGTGGATGTCGGAAACCTCAGCGCCGATGCTGCAGGTCAGTTGTTCGACTTTCATGGTCTTCTCCTAAGTACCCGGCAAGGCCTTGATGCAGGACGCCGCCGTCTGATGGAAAAATTCTCGGCGCAGCAACGGCCGCAGGGCTTGACCGATCACGTCAGCTTGTTGCCCTCTTGGGTGTGTGCAAGGAAAACCCTAGGGCCGGGCCTGAGGTGTCTTGAAGTGGACGCATCTGCGCGCCGAACTGTCATATCTGTCGTGATCTACTGGTATCCATTGATTGACTGCTTGTTGTGATATTGATAAACATCAACACCCGAAACGCAGGTTGCCCATAAGGCCTGTGTCCATCCATGAAATCCGGGCCTGTTGCGCAGTACCCGGGTCAACCGTTTTCCTGGTCACGATGAAGCCCCGTATCCGAAGTGTGAGCCTGTGCAAATACGCCAAGGTGGCGAATGAGCTCGGCATCGACCCGCTGCGCATGTTCCGCCAGGTGGGGCTGGACCACAGCTGCCTGAATTCTCCCGACCTCATGGTTCCCGAAGCTGCGTTTGCGCAGTTGCTTGAGGTTTCGTCCGCCCAGGCAGGGCATGCCTCGCTGGGCCTGCTCATGGGCTCGCATTGGCGTCTGTCCGACTTCGGGCCGATCAGCCTGCTGCTGCAGCACCAGGCCAGCCTCTCCAGCATGCTCAAGACCTTCAAGGACTATGACCACATGATCAGCACCACCGTGGGCACGGAGGTGGTGACCCAGGGGCGCTATTCCATCATCCAGCTGAACCTGGATACCGAGCGCGAGAACCCGGGGCGCCACCCGGTCGAGCTGGGCATCACGGCGCTGATGAGTCTGTGCCGATATCAGCTGGGCAGGGGCTGGAGCCCGGCCAGCATCCACTTCTCGCACAGCTCGCCAGGCAGCACCATGAGCCATCGCCGCGTGCTGGGCAGCGAGATCGTGTTCGGCTCTGACTTCGATGGCATCGTGGTGAGCAACGAGGATCTGGAGGCCATCGATGCCGATCATGACAGCCTCATGGAGAGCCACGCCCGCAGCCTGATGGAGAGCCATGCGCCGCGGCCCACGACCAGATCGCTGGAGCAGCAGGTGCGCAGCACCTTGCAGTCGTTGCTGCCACATGGGCGCCACAGCATTGCCCATGTGGCCGGCGCGCTTGGCTATACGGCCCGTTCGCTGCAGCGGCACCTCGAAACCCAGAACACCAGCTTTCAGGAAACGCTGGACGCCGTGCGCAGCCAGGCCGCGCTGCGTGCGCTGCAAAATCCGCAGCTGTCGGTGAGTGAAGCGGCCGCTCAGGCAGGCTTTGCCGAGAACAGCTCGTTCACGCGCTGGTTCAGCAAGCATTTTCAGCAAAGCCCCAGCAGCTGGCGACAGCAGAATCTGAACCGCAGCCTGTCCTGAGGCCTCTGTCCGAATGAAAACGCCAGCCTGGTCGCTGGCGTTTTGCGTTGCGGCTCAGGGCTGGGGCATCGCGGCCAGCCGGGTTGCCTCGGGCTGGGCCTTGGCCAGCAGAAAATCGATGCAGGTGCGCACGGCCTTGGTCTGATGCCGGTTGGGCAGGTAGAGCAGATACATATGGGTGCCGAAAATGCTGAGCCGGTACTCGTCCAGCGTGCTCAGCACCTCGCCCGTGGCCAGCTTGTCCTGCACCACATAGTCGGGCACCAGGCCTACCCCCAGGCCGGCCAGGATGCCGTCGCGCAGAAACGGGAAATGCTCGGAGATCATGGTGGGCTCCAGCATCACTTCGTGGCGCTCGGTGCCCAGATAGGCGGCCAGGCGCAATTGCCGCCCCGTGACTCCGGCGGTGATCAGCGGGCTGGCGCGCAGGGCATGCAGGGTTTTGGGCAGGCCGTGGGTCTGCGCATATTCGCGTGAGGCGCAGGCCAGGTAGCGCACCGTGCCCAGGCTGCGCGCCACCAGGGACAGGGGCGGCTCCTGGATCACGCGCACGATGATGTCCACATCGTCGCGCAGATTGTCGGCCCGGTTTTCGAACAGCACGTCGAGCACGATGCCCGGGTACAGGCGCTTGAACTCGATCAGCCATTCGCTCATCACGATCTGGCCGTAGCCGCTGGGCACGCTGATGCCCACGCGGCCCTGCAGGCTCTGGCCCAGCGCCGTGATGGCCTCGCGTGCGGCCAGCATTTCGTTGTGGATGTTGCGCCCGTGCTCGTACAGGCGCATGCCGATCTCTGTGGGCTCCACGCGGCGCGTGGTGCGCTTGACCAGTTGCACGCCCGCTGCCTTTTCCAGCTGGGTCAGGTGATAGCTCACATTGGCGCGCGTCATCTTGAGCTTGCGCGCAGCCTGGCTGAGGTTGCCGCTATCAATGATTTCGACCAGCAGGGTCAGCGATTGCGAGTCCATGGCGTGTTTGTCCAATTTCCTTTGACAGTCTGTCAATGATTCATGGGATTGTTAGAAAACATTGTCGTCGTAAAAATAAAGCCCATTCCATAAAGAGATTCAGGAGACTCGCATGACCGCCCAAGCCAGCACCTCTGTCGTCGAACTCAGGCAAGACGGTGACGTCCTGCTCGTCAGCGTCAACAATCCGCCCGTCAATGCGCTGGGCGCTGCCGTGCGCCAGGGTCTGATGGCGGCCATGGAACAGGCCGATGCCAGTGCCGCAGTCAAGGCCGTGGTCATCGTGGGTCAGGGCAAGGCTTTCATCGCCGGTGCCGATATCCGCGAATTCGGCAAGCCTCCGGTCCAGCCTTTCCTGCCCGATGTCTGCAACCGTATCGAGGCCTGCAGCAAGCCCGTGGTGGCCGTGATTCATGGCGCGGCACTGGGTGGCGGTCTGGAGATCGCCATGTCGGCGCATTACCGCCTGGCGCTGCCTGGCGCAAAGCTGGGCCTGCCTGAAGTCTCCCTGGGCCTGGTGCCCGGCGCCGGCGGCACGCAGCGTGCTCCGCGCCTGATGGGCGTCAAGGCCGCGACCGAGCTGATGCTCAGCGGCCAGCAGATCGGCGCCAAAGCCGGACTAGCCGCCGGTCTGGTGGACAAGCTGGAAGAGGGCTCGGACCCCGTAGCCGCGGGCCTGGCCTATGCGCGTGAACTGCTGGCGCAGGGCGCGCCCCTGCGTCCCGTCAGCGCCACGCCAGGACGCCTGGCCGACAAGGCTCCCGCCCAGGCGGAACTCGATGCGCTGCGTGCGGACACGACCAAGAAGTCGCGCGGCCTGTTCTCGCCGCTGAAGATCATCGATTGCGTGCAGGCCGCGCTGGATCTGCCTTTTGCCGAAGGCCTGAAGTTCGAGCGTGCCCAGTTTCTGGCCTGCATCGACAGCCCGCAGCGCGCCGGCCTGATCCACGCCTTCTTTGCCGAGCGCGAGACAGCCAAGATTCCCGAAGCCCGTGCCGCCCAGCCGCGCGCCTTCAACAAGATCGCCATCATCGGCGGCGGCACCATGGGCGCGGGCATCACCGTCTCGGCGCTGGATGCCGGCCTCGTCGTGACCATGATCGAGCGCGATGCCGAATCCATCGCACGCGGCCAGGCCAACGTGGAGAAGGTCTACAACGGCCTGATCGCCAAGGGCCGCATGAGCGAGGAGGCCAAGGCCGCTATTCTTGCGCGCTATACGCCTTCGACCCGCTATGACGACATTGCCGATGTGGATCTGGTGATCGAGGCGGTCTTCGAAGACCTGGAGGTCAAGAAGGCGGTGTTCAAGGAGCTGGACCGCGTCTGCAAGAGCGGCGCCGTGCTGGCCACCAACACATCGTATCTGGACATCGATGCGATTGCCGCCGTCACCAGCCGCCCGCAGGATGTGATCGGTCTGCACTTCTTCAGCCCGGCCAACATCATGAAGCTGCTGGAGATCGTCGTGCCAGCCAAGGTGGCGCCCGATGTGGTGACCACGGCCTTCGAGCTGGCCAAGAAGATGAAGAAGGTGCCGGTGCGCGCCGGCGTCTGCGACGGCTTTATCGGCAACCGCATTCTGGCCACCTACAAGCAGGCCGCCGACTACCTGATGGAAGACGGTGCCAGTCCCTACGAGATCGACGAAGCCGTGCGCGGCTTTGGCTTTGCCATGGGGCCCTTCCAGGTCACCGACCTGGCCGGTGGCGATATCGGCTGGGCCACACGCAAGCGCCGTGCTGCCACGCGCGACCCCAAGGCCCGTTATGTGGAGATTGCCGACCGCATCTGTGAAAACGGCTGGTTCGGCCAGAAGACGGGACGCGGCTTCTACCTCTATCCGCAAGGCGCGCGCATCGGTCAGCCCGACCCCGAAGTGCTGGCGATTGTGGATGCCGAGCGCGCCAAGAAGGGCGTGACAGCGCGCTCGTTCACGGCCGAGGAAATCATGCGCCGCTACATGGCCGCCATGGTCAACGAAGGCGCCAAGGTGGTGGGCGAGGGCATTGCGCTGCGCCCGCTGGATGTGGACGTGACCTTTATCTCCGGCTACGGCTTTCCGCGCCACCGCGGCGGCCCCATGAAATGGGCCGATATGCAGGGCCTTCCCAAGGTGCTGGCCGATATCGAAGCCTTTGCCAAGGAAGACGCGCTGTTCTGGAAGCCTGCGCCGCTGCTGCAGAAGCTGGTGGCCGAGGGGCGCAACTTCGAAAGCCTGAACAAGTAACACCCCTGAGCCGCTGCGCGGCTTCCCCTCTCTCTTCGGGAGGGGACGACGCCATCGCCTGGGCGGCCCCGCCGCGAGGCGGCTCTTGCTCGGCGTCTCGCGCTTGGAGTGCGCCAGTTTTTATCGCCCGGTTAATTTAAAAAAGTAGCTGCTAGCGCTTTATTTGTATGGGTTTCAGTATGAAAAGAATCTGAAATCAATGAATGGCAAGCGATAAAAGCTATCAAAAATAGTTTTCAACATTCACAGAGACAAGCACCATGCGTGAAGCCGTTATCGTTTCCACCGCCCGCACACCGCTGACCAAGTCGCATCGTGGCGAGTTCAACATCACTCCTGCCGCCCAGCTGGCTGCTTTCTCCGTCAAGGCGGCGGTGGAGCGCTCGGGTGTCGATCCCGAAATGATCGAGGACCTGATTCTGGGCTGCGGCAACCCCGACGGTTTCCAGGGGCGCAATCTGGGTCGCCAGACCGTGTTGCGCGCCGGGCTGCCGCTGTCGATCGCCGGCACCACCATCACGCGTTTTTGCGCCTCGGGTCTGCAATCCATCGCCATCGCGGCGGGGCGCGTCGTGGCCGAAGGCGTGGACGTGATGCTGGCCGGCGGTATCGAAACCATCTCCGGCATCCGCGCCGGCAACAATCTGCCCACCGACATGGACCCCTGGCTGGTGGAGCACAAGCCCGAACTCTACATGGCCATGATCGACACCGCCGATGTGGTGGCCAAGCGCTACGGCATCACGCGGGAAGACCAGGATGCGTTCTCGCTGCAAAGCCAGCAGCGCACGGCTGCGGCCCAGGCCGCCGATCTGTTCAAGGACGAGATCATTGTCTGCTCCACACGCATGATGGAGAAGAACAAGGAAACCGGCGAAGTCACCTACCGCGACGTGGTGGCCACGCAGGACAACTGCAACCGCGCCAGCACCACGCTGGAGGGGCTGGCCAAGCTGGAGCCTGTGAAGGGTCCAGGCAACTTCATCACGGCTGGCAATGCCTCGCAGCTGTCCGACGGCTCCAGCGCCTGCGTGGTGATGGAAGCCAGGCTGGCAGAGCGTCTGGGCCTCAAGCCCCTGGGCGCTTTCCGCGGCTTTGCCGTGGCCGGCTGCGAGCCTGACGAGATGGGCATAGGCCCCGTGTTTGCCGTGCCCAAGCTGCTCAAGCGCCACGGCCTCACGGTGGATGACATCGACCTGTGGGAGCTGAACGAAGCCTTTGCCTCGCAGGCCCTGTATTGCCAGCGTCAGCTGGGCATTCCCAACGAGCGCCTCAATGTCAACGGCGGCGCGATTGCCATCGGCCACCCCTTCGGCATGACGGGTGCACGCCTGACTGGCCACATCCTGCTCGAAGGTCAGCGCCGCAAGGCCCGCAACCCCAAGGTCAAGTACGGCGTGGTGACCATGTGCATCGCCGGCGGCATGGGCGCTGCTGGCCTGTTCGAGATCTTTTGATCCCCCTGAGCCGCTGCGCGTCTTCCCCCAAGGGGGGACGGCTGCATTGCTGCGGGGCGGCCCTTGCTTGCAGCCTCTGGCGCAAGAGCATGCCAGTTTGAAGATTAAAGGCGCCAGAAGCAGCGTCATGGATTACCAGGAAATAGCAATGGATTTGCAATTCACCCCCCAGGAAGAGGCGTTTCGCGCCGAGGTGCAGAGTTTTCTCAAGGAAAAGCTGCCCAAGCATATTTCGGCCAAGGTCAAGGCCGGCCAGCGCCTGAGCAAGGCTGATCAGGATGAATGGCATGCCATTCTCAATGAGCGCGGCTGGTATGCGAATCACTGGCCCCAGGAGCATGGCGGCCCGGGCTGGGGGGCGGTCGAGAAGTTCATCTTCGACACCGAATGCGCCCTGGCCGGTGGCCCGCGCATCGTGCCTTTTGGCGTGAACATGCTGGGGCCGGTGCTGATCAAGTACGGCAACGAGCAGCAAAAGAAGTACTGGCTGCCGCGCATTCTGAGCGGGCAGGACTGGTGGTGTCAGGGCTATTCCGAGCCCGGCGCGGGCTCCGATCTGGCCTCGGTGAAGACCACGGCCGTGCGCGATGGAGACTTCTACATCGTCAACGGCCAGAAGACCTGGACCACCCAGGGCCAGCACGCCAATATGATCTTCTGCCTGGTGCGCACCAACCGCGAGGCCAAGGCCCAGGCCGGCATCAGCTTTTTGCTGGTGGACATGAACAGTCCCGGCGTGGAGCTGCGCCCCATCCGCACGCTGGACGGCGACAAGGAAGTCAACGAAGTCTTCTTCACCGATGTGAAGGTGCCTGTCGAGAATCTGGTGGGCGAGGAAAACCGGGGCTGGACCTATGCCAAGTATCTGCTGACCTACGAGCGCACCGGCATTGCTGGCGTGGGCTTTTGTATCTCGGCTCTGGCCAAGCTCAAGGTCATCGCCGCCAAGGTGCACAAGAACGGTCAGCCGCTGAGCCAGGACCCGCTGTTCGCGGCCCGCATGGCGCGCGTCGAGATCGACCTGGAGAACATGAAGACCACCAATCTGCGCGTGATTGCCGCCGTGGCCGGTGGCGGCGTGCCCGGTGCCGAAAGCTCCATGCTGAAGATTCGCGGCACCGAGATCCGCCAGGAGATCCTGTCGCTGATCCGCCGCGCCATGGGCGTGTATGCCGTGCCCTATATCGACGAGGCCCAGTACGAAGGCCATGACCAGGCGCCCGTGGGCGGCATCGACGAAGCCGCCACGGCCTCGGCCAACTACTTCAACTACCGCAAGCTGTCGATCTTCGGTGGCTCCAACGAAATCCAGAAAAACATCATCTCCAAGATGATTCTGGGCTTGTGAAATCCCCCCTGAGTCGCTGCGCGCCTTCCCCCCGGGGGGACGACACCCTTGCTGCGGGGCGGCCCTTGCTGGGCGTCCCTGGCGAACCGGGCGGTGGCATGCGACACCGATTCGTTCGATTGGGTAGAAAGAATTTGTCATGAACTTCACACACACCGAAGACCGCCGCATGCTGGCGGACAGCCTGAACCGCTTTGTGGCCGAGCAGTACGGTATCGAACAGCGCAACCATTTGGCCTATGGTGCAGAAGGTCACAGCCCCGCGCTGTATGCGCAATTTGCCGAGCTGGGCGCGATCGGCGCGCTGTTCCCCGAAGAGGAGGGCGGCTTTGGCGGATCGGGCTTTGACATCAGCGTGGTGTTCGAGTCGCTGGGCCGTGGCCTGGTGGCCGAGCCCTTGCTGGGGGCGCTGGTCGTGGGCCAGGCCCTGATTGCGGCCGGCACCGAAGCGCAGAAGCGCCAACTGGAGGACATCATCGCCGGCGGCGTGATCGCTGCCCTGGCGCACGACGAACCGGGCAGTCACTACGAGCTCAACAAGGTCACGGCCACGGCGGCCAGGACCGCCACGGGCTGGGTGCTCAACGGCGCCAAGAGCGTGGTGGCCTTTGGCGAAAAGGCCGGTCTGCTGCTGGTGTCGGCGCGCACTGCAGGCGGCATGTTCGATACTGCCGGCATCAGCCTGTTCCTGGTCGACGGCAACGCCGCCGGCATCGTCAAGCGTGGCTACAGCCGTATGGAAGGCGGCCGTGCCGCCGAGCTGACTTTCGAAAACGTGCAGCTGGCAGAGGATGCGCTGCTGGGTGCCGAGGGCCGGGGCCATGCCGTGCTAGAGCATGTGCAGGGCTTTGCCTTGCTGGCGCTGGCTGCCGAGGCCCTGGGCGCCATGGATGTGGCCAAGCAGAACACGCTGGAGTATCTGCAGACGCGCAAGCAGTTCGGCGTCGTCATCGGCAGCTTCCAGGCGCTGCAGCACCGCATGGCCGATCTGTTGCTGGAGGTGGAGCAGGTGCGCTCCACCGTCATCAATGCGGCCGATGCCATCGACAACGCCCAGGGCACGGAGCGCGAGAAGATGCTGTCAGCCGCCAAGTACACCGTGGGCTCCGTGGGGACCCTGGTGGCCGAGGAAAGCATACAGATGCATGGCGGCATCGGCATGACCTGGGAGCTGCCGCTGTCGCATTACGCCAAGCGACTGGTCATGATCGACCACCAGTTTGGTGACGAGGACCATCACCTGGCGCGTTTCATGGCCTTGGGCTGAAATGAGCTACCCCCTGAGTCGCTTCGCGCCTTCCCCCTCTCTCTACGCGCTGCGCGCTAGGGGAGGGGGACGACAGCCTCGCTGCGGGGCGGCGCGGCCGGCGTAGGCCCTTGCTGGCTGTCCCTGGCGGAGGGGGGCGGCTACAGGCGGTAAGTGCTGCCTAAAACTGGAGAACGAAGATGAGTGAAGTCCTGCTGACCCGCCGCGAAGGTGCCGTACTGGTGCTGAGCAACAACAACCCGGCTGCGCGCAATGCGTTGTCGCCCGCGTTCTACGCGGCCGTCACGACCGCGCTGGCGGATGCTGCGGCTGACGCCAGTGTGGGCGCGGTCGTGCTCACGGGCGAGGGCGGCCATTTCTGCGCCGGTGGCGATCTGCGCCAACTGGCCAGGCGCCGCGAACTGCCCGTGGAGCAGCGCCGAGAAAAGCTCGAAGGCCTGCACGATCTGATTCGTGCCGTGCGCGACTGCCCCAAACCCGTCATCGCCGCCGTCGAAGGCGCGGCAGCGGGCGCGGGCCTGTCGCTGGCCCTGGCCTGCGATATGCTGGTGGCCGCCCGCGACAGCCTGTTCTCAGTGGCCTATGTGAAAGTGGGTCTGACGCCCGACGGTGGCGCCACGGCCTTTCTGGCCGAGTTCGTCTCGCGGCAGGTCTTGACCGAGCTGTGCCTGACCGGCGAGCGCATCAGCGGCGAACGCATGTACGCTCTGGGCCCCGTCAACCGCCTGGCCGAGCCCGGCCAGGCTCTGGTCGATGCCGTCGCGCTGGCCGCCCAGATCGCTACCGGCCCGGACCAGGCCACGGCCTTGATCAAGGACCTGTGCCGGCAGGCGCCGCGCAATACGCTGGAGCAGCAGCTGGAGCTGGAAGCGCAGCACATGGTGCGCTCGCAGGGGAGCGAGGAGTCCCGTGAAGGCATTGCAGCCTTTCTTGAAAAGCGCAGCGCCGATTTCACCAAACTGCGTGCTTGAGCGCTCGACGAAACCAAGATTTTCCAAGGAGAAAAGGCAGATGGCCGACAGCAATACCGAACAGAACCAGGACATCGACTTCCCGCTGGAGGGGGTGCGAGTACTTGATCTGTCCCGCGTCTTCGCCGGGCCGCTGTGCGGCATGGTTCTGGCCGACTTCGGCGCCGAGGTGGTCAAGGTCGAGCACCCGGGCCGCGGCGACGATACGCGTGACTGGGGCATTCGCATCGGCAAGACCGAGACCACTTACTACAACAGCATGAACCGCAACAAGCGGTCCATCACGCTGGATCTGCAAACGCCCGAGGGCGTGAAGATCCTCCATGAACTGCTGCCTCAGTTCGACGTGCTCATCCACAACTTCAAGACCGGCGGCGCCGAGAAGCTGGGTCTGGGCTACGAGCAGCTCAAGGCCATCAAGCCGGACCTGATCTACTGCGCCGTGGCTGGCTACGACAGCAGCGGCCCCGAGGCCAAGCGCCCCGGCTACGATCTGGTGATTCAGGGCGAGGCGGGCCTGATGGCGCTCAACGGCGAGGCAGGCATGCCGCCGCTCAAATTCGGCGTGGCCGTGGTGGATCTGGTCACCGGCATGTATGCAGCCCAGGCAGTGCTGGCCGCCTTGTTCCGCCGCGAGCGCACGGGCAAGGGCAGGCTCATAGAGATGGCCCTGTACGACAGCGGCATCACGGTCACAGGCTACTACGGCCTGGATGCCCTGCAACTGGGGCACGACCCCGAGCGCTACGGCAATGCCCACCCCTCCATCGTGCCCTACGGCATGTACGAGGCCGCCGACGGTCCGCTGATCATTGCCGTGGGCAACAACAGTCAGTTCGACAAGTTCTGCCGTCAAGTCATCATGCGCCCTGACATCGTCGAGGACCAGCGCTTCTCCACCAACGTCAACCGGGCCAGGAACCGGCTGGAGCTGCTGCCCATGCTCAAGACGCTGATTGGCAGCTTCCCGCGCGACCAGTTGCTGGAGCGCCTGACGGCTGCAGGCATTCCCTGCGGCCGTGTTGCCGGCCTGCACGAGGCCCTGACCAGCGAGCGCACGCGCCGCAGCGGCCTGCTGCGCGACATGCCCCATCCCGTGGTCGGCACCACGCCCGTGTTCGCGCCGCCCTACCGCCTGGACGGACAGCGTCTGCCCATCCGCCATGCACCGCCCACGCTGGGTGAGGGCACGCGAGAAGTGCTGCAGCGCCTGCTGACGCTCGATGATGCGCAATTGCAGGACCTGCAAGCCAAGGGCGTTCTCACGCTGCCCCAGGAGCCTTCATGAAGCACCCCCTGAGCCGCTGTGCGGCTTCCCCTCTCTCGCTTCGCGGGAGGGGACGACACCCTCGCTGCGGGGGCGGCCCTTGCTCGGTGTCCCTGTTGGGCCGTGTCAGGCTCACAGGCCGCGGACATCTTCTAGAGCCATAAATAACTCAAAAGCAAGATTAAAGGCCGCGCAAGACGGCAGATAAAGACAGCGACTTCATAGGAGACAAACCATGAGCATCCAAGTCACACGCCGCGATCTTCTGCAAGGGCTGGCCGCCATCGGCGGCGGCAGCCTGCTGGCCACGGGCGCCGGCAGCGCCCTTGCGCAGGCAGGCAAGCCGGCCTGGCCCGCAAAGCCAATTCGCGTGGTCGTGCCCTTCAACGCGGGCGGCGCCACCGACATCATCGCGCGCACCATCGGCGAGGTCCTGGCCAAGCGCCTGGGCCAGCCCGTGGTCATCGACAACCGCGGCGGCGCGGCCGGCATCCTCGGCACCGAGGCCGTGGCCAAGGCCGCGCCCGACGGCCACACGCTGATGGTCTCGCTCAGCACCTCCATGCTGATCAACCAGTTCCTCTACACCAAGCTGCCCTACAACCCGCAAAAAGACATCGCGCTGATCAGCCAGATCGCCGCGGCGCCCGTAACGCTGGTCGTCCATCCTTCGGTGCCGGCCAACAATATGAAGGAGCTGCTGGCCTATGTGAAAGCACACAAGGGCAAGCTGTCCTATGGCTCCTGGGGCGTGGGCTCGTACGCCCATCTGGCCGGTGCCTATATGAGCAAGACCATGGATGCCGACATGAACCATGCGGCCTACAAGGGCGAGGCACCCATGATCCAGGAGCTGATCGGCGGCCAGCTGCAGCTGTGCTTTTCCAGCGCGCTCAACACCAAACCTTTCATCGATTCTGGCCGCCTCAAGGCCATCGGCGTGACCGGCAAGGAACGCATGGAAATCCTGCCCAAGCTGCCGACCATCTTCGAGCAGGGCGTGACCGACGACGCCTATTCGATCTACGGCTGGGTGGCCATGGGCGCGCCTGCCGGCACGTCCAAGGAAGTCGTGGACCAGCTCTATGGCCACCTGCGCGAGATCATCAAGGACCCCAAGGTGCTGGAGCGCATCACGGGCGCCGGCTTCATACCCATGATGAACAGTCCCCAGGCTTTCCGCGACAACTACCAGCGCGATATGCCGGTCTGGAAAGCACTGGTCGAGCAGGCTGGCGCCAAGCTTGATTGAACCCCCTGAGTCGCTTCGCCTGGGCGGCCCCGCGCCTTCCCCCTTGAAGGGGGCATACGGGCGGCCGGCGACACCCTCGCTGCGGGGCGGCGCGGCCGGCGTAGGCCCTTGCTCGCTGTCCCTGGCTTTGGGCTGCGCCGGGTTCATGGGCTGCGGGTGGCGCGCAGCGCCATGGATCACTGAGTGACTGATTTTTACGGCCTGCGGCAGTGGGCCACCACCGACGACTGCTGAGACAGCTTTGACAGGAGACTTCATGCACAAGCGCAATCCCGCACTTAAGGCCTGCACCAGCCGGCGCAGCGTTCTGGCACTGGCTGCCGCGCCGCTGCTGGCTGGCATGGCCGGCGGCGCCCTGGCCGAGGCCGACTGGCCAGCCAAGATGCTGCGCCTGGTCGTGCCTTTCCCGGCCGGTGGCCCTACCGATACGGCATCGCGCATCGTGGGCCAGAAGCTGGGCGAGCGCCTCAAGCAGACCGTGGTGGTGGAAAACCGCCCCGGCGCCTCGGGCTCCATCGCGGCCGTGCAGGTCGCCAAGAGTCCGGCCGACGGCTACACGCTGATGATGCTGGCCACGCCCACGCTGCTGGCCCCCCATCTGTACAAGAAGGCCGGCTACGACACCGTCAAGGATTTCGCGCCCGTGGCCACGGTCTATGACCTGCCCATCGTCATCGTGGTCAATCCCACGCTTTTGCCCGATGTCACAGACCTCAAGAGTCTGATTGCCCACGCCAAGGCCCGGAAATCAGCGCTCAACTACACCAGCTCGGGCGCCGGAAGCTTCGGCCACCTGAGCATGGAGCTGCTCAAGCAGATGGCCGGCTTCGACATGCAGCATGTGCCCTACAAGGGCGGCGTGCCCGCCATCACCGACACCATCGGCGGCCAGGTGCCCATCATGTATGCAGACCTCGTGGCTGCGCTGCCTCATATTCAGGCCGGCAAGCTGCGTGCCATCGCCGTGGGCTCGCCCCAGCGCGTGAGCATGCTGCCCGACACCAGGACCATTGCCGAGCAGGGCATCAAGGGCTATGACGCCGTTTCCTGGGGTGGTCTGCTCGCGCCGAAGGACACGCCCAAGGCCGTGGTTGACCGCATCGCCTCCGAAGTCCAGCAGATACTGGCCGACAAGGACATCCAGAGCAAGCTGCTCCACGCGGGCGCCATCGCCACCTTCCAGAATCCCGCCCAGCTGGGCCAGCGCATCCAGCAGGACTACACGCGCTGGGGCCAGCTGATCCGCGACAAGGGCATTGCAGTGGAGTGACAACTACATGAAGACACGCATCACCGAACTCTTTGGCATGGAGCACCCCATCATCCAGGGTGGCATGCACCATGTGGGCCTGGCCGAGCTGGCCGCTGCCGTCTCCAATGCCGGAGGACTGGGCATCATCACGGGCCTGACACAGCGCACGCCCGAGTTGCTGGCGCGCGAGATCGCGCGCTGCCGCGAGATGACGGACAAGCCCTTTGGCGTCAACCTGACCTTTCTGCCTTCGGTCAACCCGCCTGACTATCCGGGCTATGTCAAGGCCATCATCGAAGGCGGCGTCAAGGTGGTCGAGACGGCCGGCAACAACCCGCAGAAATGGCTGCCCGCGCTCAAGGAAGCTGGCATCAAGGTCATCCACAAGTGCACCTCGGTGCGCCATGCGCTCAAGGCCGAGGCCATCGGCTGCGATGCCATCAGCGTGGACGGCTTCGAATGCGGCGGCCATCCGGGCGAGGACGACATCCCCAACTTCATCCTGCTGCCGCGCGCTGCCGAAGAACTGAAGATTCCCTTTGTCGCCTCGGGCGGCATGGCCGACGGTCGCTCCCTGGTGGCCGCGCTGGCGTTGGGCGCCGAAGGCATCAACATGGGCACGCGCTTCATCGCCACGAAAGAGGCACCCGTACACGACAAGGTCAAGCAGGCCATCGTTGCAGCCAGCGAGCTGGACACCCGCCTGGTCATGCGCCCGCTGCGCAACACCGAGCGCGTGCTGACCAACTCCGCCACCGAACGCCTGCTGCAAAAAGAGCGCGAGCTGGGCGCGGCCATCACCTTTGCCGACATTGCGCCCGAAGTGGCTGGCGTCTATCCGCGCATCATGCACGACGGCGACATGGACGCGGGCGTCTGGTCCTGCGGCATGGTGGCCGGCCTGATCCACGATGTGCCCACGGTCCGGCAACTGATCGACGGCATCATGGGCGAGGCCCATGCACTGATCAACGAGCGGCTAGCGGGCCTGGCCCGCTAAGCCTTTCACTTTTCAAAACCAGGAAAGAGCTTTCTCATGAAAATCCTTGTACCCGTCAAGCGTGTCGT